>JBGQCZ010000480.1:0-4928 GCA_041495645.1 Gemmataceae bacterium
CGCACAGCCCTTGTAGCGACAAACGACGCGGGGTCGGCATCAAATTGCTCGGCGCATGCGGTCGAGCAGAAGACGAGCCGCTTACTCTTCCAGGTCCGTTTCGCGACGGCGGCCCGCGACAATATGCGCATCCCGCACACCACATCCAATTCCAGGGCTGATGACGCTTTTCCTTCTCCTTCGGTCGGAGTATCCAAGGCCAGCACCTCGCCGTAAGGAGTGGCGCGGTGCAGCTTCAGCAATTTCGCGATGAGGCGCTGCGGATTGGATTCGTAGATTACTCGCGCCCCGGTCGATTTGCCACAGGCGGCGATGATGTCTTTCGCGATTTCGCCGATACCGCCCATCCCGGTCAACACGCCGATCGGTTTGCCCTCGTCGTAAGCAATGGCCAACTCGCCGAGCGTGCCGCTGCGCCCGCCGACAATGACGACCATGTCCGAGCTGCGAATGTTGGTCACTTCGCGCCCCATGAAGCCGGACCCGGTAAAGATCAGGACATCGTGGAAGGCGACCGGCGCGCGGTACTTCTCGATGTGCTCCTTCAAGTTGCTCGCAGGCGAAATGCCGACCACGAGGCCGCCGGCATGTTTGGCGCCGCAGGCGGCCGCCAGCGGAAGGCCGGGGCAGGCGCCGGTAACCAGGATGCACTTATTGCGCGCAATGCTCTCACCCAATTCGTGCGCCTTCTCCATCTGTTCGCTGACCGCGATGTCGGTTGCCCCGCCCATGACACCGACCTTGGGCGCCAAGCCCAGCGCGCCGTGGCCGGGAGCGCCGCGCCGGCGTGCACCCTTCTTCTTGGTCGTTACGACTTTCTGAATCTTTCGCGTCATTTTGTTGGCCGAGGACAAGCCACAACCCTCGGTGAAATCAATGTTTGTGTTCCGCTCCGGGTGCCGGTTGAGGCGGTCCGCCGTGGCCGGGGTGAAGGCTCGCGCCTCCCTGACCGCCCGGAAAAAGCAGGCTCGGCTGCCCCTCGATCTGCCGCTGGCTGTCGAGCAGGAAGCCGCCCCGCGTCACGACGCGATCGCCCGTTTTCAAACCTTCCAGCACCGGGTAGAAGTTAGCCGGGCGCCCGTTGTCGTCCTTTCCCTGCGCCATCGGCCCAAGTTTCAGTTCGACCAATTCGTATGCACCTTGCTCGGTCTGCCGATAGGTGATCCGGCGCTTGCCCGTGTCCATCACGGCCGATGTCGGGATCGCCAGCACCTTGCCGATATCCGGGCGCGGCAAAGCGGGCGCGGCGTGCCCCTCGTGCTTTTCGGGTGCGCTCGAGCGTGGGGATTCCGGCACTCGCTCCAGCGGCATCTTGCATATCGAGCAGCGGCCGGGCTTGTCCTGGATGACTTCGGGATGCATCGGGCAAACATACTTGCCCTCCAAGCCCGTCGGTTCGGGTTTGCCGTCGGACCGCAAGCGAACGCGGATGGTGGCCGAGGCGTACATCGCGGGCTTGAGCCGGCGGTCGGCGTTTTTCAAGTTCACGCGCACCTTGACCGTGCGCGTCTTGTCGTCCAGGAACGGGTCGATGAAGGTGACGGCGCCCTCGAATGTCTCCCCAGGATACGCCTCGACGGTCATTTCGACGCGCTGCCCGAAGCGGACCCACGACAGGTCGTATTCGTAGACATCCAGATAAAGCCAAATCGGATCGAGATCGGCGATGCGATAAAGCATGTCGCCTTCCTTGACGTACTGTCCGGCGCGCACATTTTTCTCAACCACAGTGCCGCCAATCGGGGCGTACACGGTCAAATGCGTGGCCGGTTTCTTTGATTTCTCGATGTCCTGAATTTGTTCCGGGAGCAGCCCGAGCAAACGCAGTTTGGTCCGCGCCGCTTCAAGATTAGCCTCCGCGAATTCCTCGTTGAAAGCACCAGGCTTTTCCTTCGCGGCGGCCCGTGCCTCCAGCGCCCGGATGAGTTCCCCCTGGGCGACGAACAGATCGGGACTGTAGATATCGACGAGGTGATCGTCTTTCTTCACGCGGATGCCGGCGAAGTCGGCGTGAACCGTATCCACCCGTCCGCCGATGCGTGCGCTAATGTAGGCCACCTGGCGCTCGTTGTAATCCAGTTTGCCCGTAACTCGAATCTCCTTGGACAGCTCGCGGTAGGCAACCGGCTCGGTTTCCACACCCGCGCGCTGTTCCAATTCGGCCTGTTCCGAGGAGAGTTTTGCAACCGGGACAAGGTCCATGCCGCAAATGGGACATCTGCCGGGACCGGGCTGGCGGATTTGCGGATGCATAGAGCAAGTCCACTCACCCGCTTCAGTCGGGGTCTTCGTGGGCGATTTCGGCCAGAAAACGACCACGAGCACCAGAACCGTGACGACCACGGCGGCGATCCCGATCCGCAAGAACCACTGTCGGTTGATGTGCATGAACCACCACGATTCGTTCCAGCACCATGCAGTTTCATCAAGACGCAAGCCACATGCCGAAGTGCGTGCGCGAGTTGTGATCCACGTCTTTCAACGGGAATCCGCGCAGAAGACAAGATTCGAATCAGAAATGGTGTGCGAGTTCGCACATCTGTGCTGGCGTTCCAAACAGAGACATGGCGACCGGACATGATAGCCGGTACGAATGGCGTCGGGTTCGCAACGATGTGCGGATCAGGCAGACAGTTCGGCTTTAGCAGTCTTTGAGAAACAGCACAGCCGTTTGCGGCAGCGCGGAAATGCGACGCGGCAAACGGCTGCAATGGTCAGTTCTTTTCCTTCGCGGCGAGCGTATCGCGATCATTCGCGGTGCCGCGGTTTTCGCCGTATGCGGGGTAGGAGTACTTCGCGGCGGCCGGCTTCATGTTGACGACGCGGCCGTCGGCGGGATTGAGCTTCGGCGCCGGATCCTTCATTTTCGGAGCGGGCTCGCCGGGCATGGGCACCGGATTGGCCGGTCCGCCGTCGTAGCGATACTTCGGCGCCCTCGGAGCGTTTGGTCCGTCGTACGGATATTCCCCGCCAGCAGGCGCGAGCGGCGGTTCCGGATCGTTCATCTGCGGTCTGGTCCCGGCCGGGTAGACGCCGCCGCTGGGCGGGTAATAGGATTCAGTCGGCACGTAATAGCTGGGGGCGTAATAGGCGCCGCCAGAATAACCACCGCCGTAATAGCCTCCGCCATACCCGCCGCCGTAGTAACCGCCGTAGAACGGAAAGCCAAAGCCGATGCTGAAGGCGAAGCCGGGGTAATAGCCGCGGTAAAATCCGTTGTTCCAGCCACCATGCCAATTGCCGCCGCCGTGCCAATTGTTGCCACCGTTCCAAGTGCCGCCACCGCCGTGCCAAGTGCCGCCACCACTACTGTGAAAAGCGCCAGCGCCGCCACCGTGCGAACCACCGCCGCCGCCATGACCACCACCGCCACCGTGACCGGCGGAAGCGGATCCGACCAGGGCGATGGAAGCAACCGCGGCCAGCGCTGCCGATTTCCAAATGCTCTTCAACATGATGTAGCTCCAGTGAATTAAGGGGATAACACCGGTGCCGGTCTCGCATCCTGGTCAATCGGCACAATTACGCTGGCATGTATCTATTGTACCAGTCTTCGGCGGCGGAGGCAATCAAGCGAGATACACTACCAGCTGATGAGCGAGCGCCAAGCCGCAAGCGGCTAAGCCAGGTCGCGGTCTTCGAAGAGGATGAGGCCGAAGAGGAGTGCGACGACGGTGTAGACCACCGAGTAGGCGGCCACGGAGCCGACGTATTGGGCGAAGGCGGTGACGCTGAGCGGGGTGTCGCGGATGATGGCGGGGCCCATGTTGAAGTATTCGAGGGCGGGAGTGAAGGTTTCCATCAATTGCGTGAGGAAGTTGACGAGCGATAAGGCGGTGTTGTCCTTGTTTTGCGATTTCAATTCCTCGGAGACGCGGCGCAGCACGGGGGCGAGGTGGCCGAGGAAGAAGACGACCAGGCACAACACGAGGTTGGTGACCATCGGCATGCGGGTGGCGAGCGTGGCGGCGATGGCCAGGAGAACGGCGACTTTGCCGAAGCCGAGCACCAGACCGAGACCATTTGCCAATGCTTCACCCGTCCACATCATGAAGCCGACTTCGAATTGCTTGAGGCCGGAAATGGCTTGATTCGGGTCGGTTCCGCCGATCTTCGCGAACAAGGGCTGAAGCATCACGGTCGTCTGAGCCGGCATTGGGTCGATAACCGTATCGAAGGTGTTCAATATCGGTTGCATGTAAAGCACCCAAACCAGGAACCAGCCGATGAGGAGCGTCAAGGCCCAGGCGGCCATCAGGATGCCGACAAATTTGCCCACGAGGAATTGCCGCCGCGTGACGGGCTTGCTCATCAAGGTGACGGCGGTGCGGCCTTCGATTTCCTCGTTGATCGAGATGCTGGCGCCCATCACGCCGAACAGCACGCCCGCAAGCAGGACCGTGTCGAAGCAAATCTGCTTCATCATTTTGTAATCGTCGCCGAAGGTGAAGTACGGAACGACGGTGGCGACGCAGAGCACGGCGATGGCGGTCAGGCCGATGAGCCAGAACATGGGCTGGCGAATGCCCTCGCGGAAGGCGGCCAGCGCGACCGCCCCGCCTTTCGGCCAAACCAACAGCATCACGTTGATGAAGAGCAGGAAGAGGTCAATGGCGATCTGCAGGAAAAGCACGGCGCCATAGAAGCGGCCCACCAGTTCGAGACTGGAAGTGATCCGCTGAAAAGCCAGAATGAAGGCAGCAGCCGCGGCGAGGCCGGCGAGCGTGCCGACAACCGTAAACCAGGTCGATGCGCGACGGGTGATTTCGCGAAATGACTTCGGGTCGATTGCCCAAAGCCACGGCAGCGCGAACGCAAACTGCGCGGCGGCAAGGACTAGGCACGGGATAAAATGGCTGACAAACTGGCCCATGGCGAATCGTTTCGAAGACTAGTTGCGGGTGCACAAAGCCGATTGTGTCTCTACG
>JBGQCZ010000481.1:0-4921 GCA_041495645.1 Gemmataceae bacterium
AGTTCGTCCAGGATGTGATTCATGAAATCGGGAGTCAGCCCGATGCCGCCCAAGGGGCCTTCCAGGACAAAACCCGTCTGGTCGATGTGGATGTTGCAGATATCGTCCGTGACCGCGCAGTGCAGCGAGGTGATGTCCGGCAATGACATGGAAGTGCCGAAGTTGCCGCTGAAGTCGTCATCGAACTTGGAGTTCCGGCTCAGTGATCGATCCGAAAGGGCGGGGAATCGCCAAATCTCCCGCAATCCGGTGCCGTTCGTCGACGCGAACGACAACTTCAGCCCCCAGTGCGATTGGTCTTCGTGCGACGTCCCCGCAAACGCCCGCTCGCCGGTGACGGGATCTTTGGCATTGCTCAGTGCATTTTCCAGGTCCTTGCGCTTCTTGGCCTTGAAGTTAATGCCGTCGAGAACCGTATTGAACACTTTCAGTGTGCTGTCGCCGTTCTTGTCGCCGGCGATATGCCGCTCGATCAAAATCGGCGGGCTGAGCTTGCGCAAGCGCGCGTCGATCTGGGAAAACACATTGAGTTCCGCCATGGGACTGCACCTTTTTGCAACCGAGAGTAGGAAATTCGGGCGACGTTCTTTCTCAGCGCGAATGATGCGAAAATGTTACCGATGCGAATGGGAGGACTTGATTCGTAGGGTCCTGGCCCCAGCGTGCTAGGTCTCGGAGTGCTTACTTTTCGCTGGTTTTCTTGGCTTCGGCGGCGGCGCGGGCGCGGGCGTCGAGGGCCACCGATTCGCCTTCCTGCAGGCCCTCGACAACTTGCACGAATTGCTCGTTGGCCTCGCCGATCTTCACTTCGCGGCGGCTCGCGCTCGTTCGACCCATCACGTAAGCGTAGTGCTTGCCTTCACGCTCGGTAACGGCTTGCACCGGGACCATCACCACATCTTGCCGTTTCTCGATGAGGATCCGCACTTCTCCCGTCATGCCCGGCTTCAGACCGGCTTTGTCCGGCAAATCGTCGATGCTCACCTCGGTCACATATTCTTTCACGCTGCTGCGCCACTCGCTCTGGGCCAGCGTGGCCACGGTCTTGACGGTTCCGTGCATGGTCACATTCGGCCCCAGCGCGTCCACGGTGATGGTTACGGGCAGGCCAAGCTTCACCTTCTTGATCACCGATTCGTGTACCTTGACCTTCACCTTCATGTGATCGAGATCGGGAAGCGTGAAAATCGACTGCTGGGAATAGACCATCGCCCCGGGTTGGATTCGCGCCGTCTCGTCCCAAGGCCGTTTGAAATAGACCATGATGCCGTCTTCCGGCGCTTTGATGGTGTACTTGGAGCGCTGGGCCTGCAGCTTGTCGAGTTGAATCCGTTCGAGCTTGGCGGTTTTCTCCGCCGCTTCCCACTCGCTGCGGGCCTTGTCGATCGAGGCCTGCGAACTCTTCTTGGTGCGCTCCAATTCCAGTTTGGTGTCTTTGGCCTTGTATTCGAACTCTACGGTCTTGCGGCGCTTTTCGTATTCCAGCACGAGCAGCTTGGCTTGGTCGCGTTTGACCAGGTATTCCTTTTGATTGACTTCCATTTCCTTGAGTTTCTTCTGTTCCATTTGGGCCAAGCCTCGCGTCACCAGGCGTTCGGTGAATTTCAGGTTCGAGGTCGCTTCCTCCAGGTCCTTTGCCGCCAGGTCGATCGCGCCCTTCTTTTCGTTGAACTCGGCGGCGTACTCGGCCTTCTCGTATTTCTCCAAATCGAGTTCGGCGAGTTGGGCGTTGAGGTCGGCCTTGGCGATTTCGCTCTTGGCTTTGTTCTCCTGCACTTCGAGTTCGGCCTTGGCCGCGCGCGCCTTGCCTTCGGCCTGCTCCGACTTCACCTCCTGCTCGGCGATCAACTTGTCGATCATGTCCGTGTCATAACGGCCGACTTCCTGATTTTTCTTGACGGGAGTGCCTTCCGGCAGAATGGTGACCAGCTTGATTTCCTTGCCCTCGACTTCGCAACGAACTTCGACCGATTGAGCGCTTTCCACTTCCCCGCGTTCGACGACGGCGATGTGCAAATCGCCGCGGACGACCTCGGCGGTCAGCGACGTGTCGCGCAGGCGCGCGGAGCGCATCCAGCGGAACGTAAAAGCGGCGACGACGATCAAGGCCACGGCGACGAGGCCGACGGTGAGCAGCAGCGGCCAGCGCGAACCTTTACGTTTTCCGCGGGGGCGGGAGGGGCTCAGCGGCGTCGGCGGTAGTTGGGTCGCGGCGCTCATTGGCGGGGAACCCTCGCGAATCCAGTTGCAACTGCTCCAGGTCCAACAGGAACTGAATGCGCAACTGCTCATAACTAATATAGCTCTGTACCAGGGCATTGCGAGCTTGCAGCAGGGCCGAAAGAGCATTCAGGATGTCGATCGTAGCGGTACTGTTGGCATCGCGGGCCGTGAGCAGCGCCGCCCGGGCCGACTCGACCTGCCGCGCCGCCGAAATCAGGCTCTGCCGGGCGATCTCGAAGCTCAAGCGCTGGACCGAAAGTTGCCGCAAATCATTGCGCACCTGCCGTTCGATAACGTCGCTCAAAGCCATGTAATCGCGCCGGGCCTTTTGATAGGCGATCTGACTCGAACGGTAACTGTTGCGCTCGGCGAACCGGTTGAGCGGGCCGTCGAAGCGAAGGCCCAGGCTGAAACTGCTTTCGCGGGCCGAGAAACCGAGTGGATGACCGGCGGCCGGGTCGTTGGCCAGGTTGGCATTGGCGACGATATTCAAATCGCCGCGCAGGGCGTTGGCCGTCACGGTGACCTGACGCCAGGCGTCGGTCACCTGGGCTTTCTGATTCATCAGATCGAAGCGGCTGGCCTTGGCGACGGCAATTGCTTCGTCTTCCTTGGCGTCGAATTCCGGCAATTCGATCCGGTTGATGCGGACGACGGTTTGAATGGCGATGAAATCGTCGAGGATGGCCAGATAATCGCGCGTATGCTTGAGCAACGCTTCCCAACTGTCCTTGCGCGGCTTGGTTTCAAGAGCCGCGGCGTTCGCCGTGATTTTGGGGGACAAAGCGGCCAGTTCGCGGTCGACCTCGGCCATGGTGTTTTGAAAGCGCTGGTAATCGTCGCGCGTGCGCTGGCGTTGTTCGCGGTCGTCTCCCGGCCGCAGCGGGCGCTCGAGTTTCCGGGCGCCCTCGGACAATTCGCCCGCCACAAGCTTCTGTTGAGCGGGCGACTGCTTCAGCAGGTCGTTGAACTGCTCGTAGCTGCGTTTGAGCATTGCCACGCTGGGCACGTCGTTCAATTCCTTGAAGCGCGCGAGTTCGAACTGGGCGGTGTCTTCGCGCAGTTTTTCGAGCGTTGGCGAAACCAACTGGAATTCGTGCAATTGGCCGTCGTTAATGTCGGCCGGGATCAACGGCGGCAGCCCCAGGCGAATCTTGAAATCGTCCAGAGCGCTCTGATAGCTCGCTTCCGACTGGGCAACGCCCAGCCGGGCGTCCAAGAATCCCCGGAAAACCTGATCCACCTGCACGCGCGACACTTTGCCGCCTTCGAGCAACTCCAAATGCAGCCGGTAGGTTTGCTCCTGGCCGACGAGATTGGCCTTTTGATTGCGGATGCTTTGCAGGCGCAGTAGCAGGTCCAGGTAGCCGGCGCGAGTAGTGACGTCGGCCCAAAAGGTCTTGCGGAAGCGCGCGAAGTTGCGCACCGCGTAGAGCAAGTCGCGCTCGGATTGGGTCAGCGTTTCCAGGCGGATTTCGCGGCCCGCGCCGCGCAACAGCGGTTGGACCAGGTTCACGACCAGGTTCGACGGCATGAGCTGGCCGCCGCCCGCGGTGTATTCCCAGACGAAGCTGTTGGCGAAATCGACCAGCAGTTGCCCGCCGGCCGCAAACGCCCGCGTGACGCCGAGATCGTGATCGAGCGTGAGCGTGTTGCTTTCGCCGCCCGCCGCGCCGCCGGCGCCCGAGTGCGCGCCGGTTGTCCCGGTGTGGCCGAACCAATGCAGGGCGAACTCGAAGCGGTTGAGCGAGAGATTCAGCGCCGCCTGATACAACGCTTCGAGATTGGTTTGATATTCGCGACTGTTCACCAGCGCCAAGTCGACGGCCCGGTCCGGGTCGAGCGGCAGCCGGCCTTTCTCGTCGAGCCCGATGAAGTCGCGCCAGGTGTTGTTTTCGATATCGTCGAGGCAGCCGTCGCGGTCCCAGCGGCGGCCGCCCTTCATCCCGCCCGGCCGGTCCATGAAGATTGAAGCGCTCGGATCATCGGGCGGCTTGGGCGGGCGATCGGGATTGTGCGGATCGGCGAGGCGCGATTGCGGATCGGGTTCGACCCGCGTGCGGCCAACGTCGAACTCCGGCGCGACGATGTGATTGCCGATGAGCGCGTAGGCGTCGCGGTCCGCGGCCCGGCGATAGTACGCCCGCCCGCAGCCGGCCAGCAGCAACGCCAGCAACAGCCCCGCCCGAATTCGCACGCCTTCCCCCGTTACGCCGCTTGCGCCGACAAGACCCCAGGCGCAAACCGCCCCCATCCTGTGCGAGGCTGATAACCGGGAGGGCAATGGCGGTCAAGGCTCAACCGGGAGCGAGCACACACTGTTCCTCTGCGTGCCCGGGTTCGTGGGCAACAACGGCATGTTGCGCGAGGCAAAATCACTCAACGCCGAGAATTTCTGAGTTTGTGTACAAATGGTCACGTGACTATAATAGCGATGGCCTCGAGGGGGGAGGGGCACTTCTTGGGCTGGCACACCGACGCACGACCTGAGTTAGCCCTCCCCTCCCTTTTTTTGAGCTTCCCGAGTGACCGATCAAGGCGGGTTGTGAACCCCCCGCCTTGGTTGTTTTTCGCGGCTTTTCCCGCTGTAACAGATCTTTGACATCTCGACCTAGTACCGCGACGAAGAGCGCACGGGGGCCGTGGCGCGGGAAAAGTGGGGGCCGGCATGCGGGAAAACCGCTGACAGACTCATCCA
>JBGQCZ010000482.1:0-4890 GCA_041495645.1 Gemmataceae bacterium
ATACGCCGCCTTCTTGCCCAATTCCGAGCCCTCGCGCGGGGACAACCCCTCGCGGGCAACGCGTTCCGCCAACCCCCGCCAATCGGACGCTTCCCACAATAACGACTCGACCAGCGCCTCATTGCCCATCTCCTGAGCGACGGCGCGGGCTTTGGCGAAATCCGATTTCACGCGATAGAGATGCACCACGAGCATGCCGGAGGGTTTCGATTTCGTCTTGTTCCATTCGGCCATTGCCTTGGCCAAGGCTGGATCGACGCTGCCGCGAAGGTAGTGATGAGCGGCGTAGTTCGTGTATGCCGCTTCGGTGTCGCTTAATAAGCAGCGGTCAAGCAAATCCTCGACGCCCGCCCAATCGCCGGCCACCAGCAGCCCCGGCACGCCGCGCTGGGCGTTGGCCGCCATCTGCGAATAGATTGCCTGGCGCTCGGTTTCGTTGGTTTCTTTGGCAGCCAGCCGTTTCAACACCAGGTATCCGGGCTGACCCAGGCCGAGCAGTTTGGGCACGACTTGCAAGCGTACATTCCGGTCGCCGTCGCGGTAGCGATTGATCAGTTCGACCACGGCGGCCGGCGTGTCCGGAAAGATGCCCCACTCGAACTTTTCGAGCAGTACTTTGGCCCGGCGCGCGGTCTCGGCATCGCTGCTCTTGAGCGCCGCGCGCAGCGGTTCCTCGGCGTCGGCGCCGGCTTCCCACAATATCCGCGAAGCCTTTTCGCGCACGTTGAAATTGCGGTCGCTCAATTCCTTGATCGCCTGCTGAATCTGCTCCGGTGTGTGCTTGCCGGCCCATGCTGGCAATGAGCAAACCAGTATGGCAACGACCAGAGCAAGAGCGCGAACAGCGGACATAGTCAATCCTCGACCGGCTACTAAATCCAAATGTTGCTTCCGGCAATTCTTCCTTTGAGGCTACACCATGCGAAGATGAAAAACCAGACTATGCCCAGCGATGTTACGGTCGACAAGCTACCATTGACGGACGCTTCGCGAAGGCTAATGCAACATGAAGATGACCCCGCTCGACGATTACCTGGCTCTCTCGCGCCGGCGATTCCTCACCCGCTCCGGGTTGGGTTTGGCGGCGCTGACCACATTGATGGACTCGGATGGCCGCGCGGAAGACCGTCGGGATAAACCCGACGGCTCGCATTTTGTCCCCAAGGCCAAGCGTGTCATTTATCTGTTCCAATCGGGCGCACCGTCGCAAATGGATTTGTTCGATTGGAAGCCGAAACTGAAAGAACTACGCGGCACGGAACTCCCCGATTCGATTCGCAAGGGCCAGCGTCTCACTGGCATGACGTCGCGGCAGGAGAGTTTCCCGGTCGCGCCGAGCATGTTCAAATTCGCCCAGCACGGCAAGAGCGGGGCCTGGGTCAGCGATTTGTTGCCGCACCTGTCGCGCGTCGTGGATGAACTCTGTTTCATCAAGTCGATGCGGACCGAAGCGATCAACCACGACCCGGCCGTGACCTTTTTCCAAACCGGAGCGCAGCTCGCCGGACGGCCGAGCATGGGTTCCTGGCTGCACTATGGCCTCGGCAGTGAAAATCGCGATCTCCCGGCCTTCATCGTGCTGGTTTCGGTCGGCAGCGGCAATCCGATGGATCAACCGCTCTACGATCGCCTCTGGGGAAGCGGATTTCTGCCCACGCAATACCAGGGCGTGAAGTTTCGCTCCGGCGGCGATCCGGTCTTGTATTTGTCAAACCCCGATGGCATGAGCAATGCCACCCGCCGCCGAGTCTTGGATGACTTGGCCAAGTTGAACCAATTGAAGCTCGAACAAACCGGCGACCCGGAAATCGCCACGCGCATCGCGCAATACGAACTCGCCCACCGCATGCAAACCAGCGTGCCGGAATTGACTGACGTGTCGAAGGAACCGAAATCGACGTTCGATCTTTACGGCGAAGATGCGAGGCAATCCGGCACCTATGCCTACAACTGCCTGCTCGCCCGCCGCATGGCCGAACGCGGCGTGCGCTTCATTCAGTTGTATCATCGCGGCTGGGACCAGCACACGAACCTGCCCAAACAGATCACCGGCCAATGCCGCGACGTGGATCGAGCCAGCGCCGCGCTGGTGCTGGACCTGAAGCGCCGCGGGCTGCTCGACGACACGCTGGTGGTTTGGGGCGGAGAGTTTGGCCGCACGGTTTATTGCCAGGGCCGCCTGACGGCCGCTGATTACGGCCGCGATCACCATCCGCGTTGCTTCACGATCTGGCTGGCCGGCGGCGGGATCAAGCCCGGCCACACGCACGGCGAAACCGACGATTTCAGCTACAACATCACCCGCGACCCGGTCCACGTCCACGATCTGCACGCCACCATCATGCACCTGCTCGGCATCGACCACAAGCGACTGACGTACAAATTCCAGGGCCGCGACTTTAGACTGACGGATGTGTTCGGTAATGTGGTCAATGAGATTCTCACATAGTCGGCGGGGAAAAACAGCGGTTTCCTGCTTGGGAAACCGTAAGGGTGTCAGGGCGCCAACTCGGGCGCGCCCAAATCGTGCGCCTTAGGATTGTTGACTAAGATAGTAAACATTAGTATATATATCAGTGACACAATTGATCGGCAAAACGGCACAAAACGCGGGATTTTGACCGCGAATTCACCGCTTTCGAGCGAAATCGGCTCTCGATTGACCGAGAATGCTTCAATACCGCGCGCGATCACATGCCCGACGAAGCCGCTTTCATTCAAACGATCCGCGAACATCCCGACGACGACGGTCCGCGCCTGGTCTACGCCGATTGGCTCGAGGAACGCGGCGAATGTGATCGGGCCGAGTTCATCCGCGTGCAGATTGAGTTGGCGCGAGGGGTCAAGAACGGTCACCGACAACAGGAGTTGAAGGAACGTGAAGCGAAGTTGCTCAACAAGCATGAACGCCAATGGATTCGTTCTGCGGCAAAGGGAATCAGGGGAAGCGTTTTTCGGCGTGGCATGCTGGAATCAATCGAAATACCTGTGACGGCACTTCGTTCCGCCGAGTCGTCCTTGTTCAAACGCGCGCCAATACTCCAACTCAAATTGCGAACTTTGGACGATGATGTTGGTGAACTCACAGGCTGCGCGGCACTGGCAATGGTTCGGCATCTGGACCTTTCCGCCAATTGTCTCTCGGCGGCGCAACTTCAACGTCTGCTCAGTTCGCCATATCTCGACCAATTGCAGTCACTCGATCTTTCAATGAACAACCTTGGCAATGAGGGCATGCGGCTGGTATCGCATTGCGCAGGGTTGGTCAATCTGGTCGAGCTAGGTTTGAGTGGCACCGGATTGCGCGGCGGTACATGGATTCGTGGCTTTCGCCGCATGCCAAGGCTAGTCACGTTAAGACTCGGTTCGAATTTAATCGGCGATGCGGCGGTGCAGACCTTGGCGCGATCTGCTAGCGTAAAATCACTTCATCGATTGGACCTTTCACATTGCGTTTTTGGTAGTGACGGTGCCGCCGCGTTGGCCGGTTCCAAACATCTAACTCATTTGACAGAACTTGATTTGAGCGCAAATCGAATCGGCGACGCAGGGGCGGAATCACTTGCAAATTCCGCGTTGCTGAACGGCTTGGAAGTTCTCTTGCTGCGAGACGCCGATATCGGCTGGACCGGCGCGAAAGCCTTGGCGCAGTCACAGTTGCTTCATGGCCTCAGACGGCTTGATTTGGGCCGAAATCGCCTCAACTTGCGTCAAATGAACCGCCTTGAACTGCGCTTCGGCGCGCGAGTCGAATTCTGATCGCCATACAATTCCCGCATGGACTCGTATCTTCTGCGCTTGACCACGACGCTGGCGGACGGCCTGGCGCGCCAGCCGCAGGCGTTTCGGCGGCGGCACGCGAAGTACGTGCGCGCCTGTCAGAATGCCGACGGCGGATTTGGCGGGCGCGATCCAGCGTCCGATTTGTACTACACCGCTTTCGGTCTGCGCGGCCTGGCTTTGCTTGGCGAACTCACACCCGATGTCGCCGAACGTGCTTCAGGATATTTGCGCCAGCGTTTGCAAGGTTCAGCGACCGCCGTCGATTTCTTCTCGCTGCTCTACGCCTCCGCACTTGTGCAAATGGGTTCCGGCATTGATGTGCTTTCTGACGCTCCGGCCGATTGGCCCGAGCGCGTCGCCACTTTGTTGGCTTCGTTCCGCACTTTTGACGGCGGCTATGGCAAAGCCCCGAATTCACCGTTCGGCAGCACCTATCACACCTTCCTGGTCGCGTTGTGTTACGAATTGCTCGGCCGAGCGTTGCCCGAAGCGGCTGCAGTCGCTGAATTCATCCGCTCGCGCCGCCGCGAGGATGGCGGATTCGTCGAAATGAAACAGATGAAACGATCCGGCGCCAACCCGACGGCCGCCGCCGTCGGGACACTTCAACTTGCCGGTTCGCTCGATCACGAAACCAAGACCGGCGTGGTGAATATGATCGGCGGGCTGCAATCGCCGGAAGGCGGGCTGATGGCCAACAGCCGCATTCCGCTCGCCGATTTGCTTTCGACCTTCACCGGCTGCTGGACCTTGCAAGAGTGCGGCGGCTTGGATCGCATCGATCGCTCAGAGGTGATGCGTTACGTGAAGACCCTTGAACGCCCCGAGGGCGGCTTCCACGGCGGCAGTTGGGACAGCGGGTTCGATGTCGAGTACACGTTCTATGGCTTGGGCGCGGTCGGATTGCTCGGTTGACCAGCGCGGCAGAGCCGAAATTGAGCCTGCCGCACACAAGCCTGACGCGCCAGCGAAGGATCGCGGCCTTCCTTCGCTGGCCCCATATTCCGCACCCCTGTTGACAACGGCTCGGGCATACTAACCAGATGGGACTGGAGAAAGATTGCGGGCCCAGGTTTGGTCTGGGGTGGGGAGTCCTAGGCGGTGGAG
>JBGQCZ010000483.1:0-4882 GCA_041495645.1 Gemmataceae bacterium
CACCAGCGGCCGCGTGGTTCGGTCTTGGTGATCTCCGCGCCCTTCGCATTCAGGTCCGCCGAGATCGCCCCGAAGAACTCGTCCGGGACCTGCACTTCCACCTTCATGATCGGTTCGAGCAGAATGATGTTGTCGTGCAGGGCCTTTAGTACCGCGTCGGTCCCGGCGGCCTCGAAGGCAAGTTCATTCGATAATTGCTGATCCACTTGCGCGTCGACAATCGCCGCATGCACGTTGAGCACGGGATAACCGATATTGCCCGATTGCAGGCCGAATTTTACTCCGCGTTCGGCGGCTGACGCCAACAACGGCGGCAGCTTTTCCAGCGACACCCGATTCACAACCGAAATGGGCACATCCCGCTTGGCGTTGACGAACTCCACCTTCAGCTTCGCGAACACCGCTGGGTTCTGCTGGATTCGCTCGCCTTCGACCTTGACCGCACGCTTCAGGGTCTCGCGATAGCTCACCCGCGGCTTGCCCACGCGCACCTTCAGCTTCCAATCGCGCTCCAGCCGGTGCTGTTTCACTTCCAGATGCAGCTTGCCCATGCCGTACATGAGCTTCTGGCCCGTCTCCGCGTCGTCCTTCCAACTAAACGTCGGATCTTCCTTGGCGAGCAGAGTCAAACTGAATCAGTTTATCCTTGTCACCGCTCGATTCCGGCTCGATCGATTGGCTCACCACCGGCTCTGCGAAGAGGATCGACTCCAGCAGGATCGGGTTCTGTGTGTCGCAAAGCGTATCGCCGGTGATCGAATCCTTGATCCCCTGAATGGCAACGATGTCGCCGGCGTGCGTGGTGGGAATCTCCTCGCGGCCGCGTTTCGGGTCGGCATGGACGTGATAGAGCTTGGTGATGTTTTCCTTGATGTCGCGACCCGGATTGTACATGCGGCTATTGGCCTTCAACGTCCCGGAATAGATGCGGACGTAATACAATTCCCCGCCCGTTGCCGCGATCACCTTGAAAACCAGCCCGCAAAACGGCTCTTTCAGGTCGGGTTTGCGTTTCTCTTCCTTGTCGGGCTTGCGCGGATTGTGGCCGGCCACGGGCGGGCGATCCAGCGGATTGGGCAGATACCAGCACACGGCGTCGAGCAGCGGTTGAATGCCGATATGCTCGCGGCCGGAACCGCACAGCACCGGTTGTATCAAGCGCCGCAGCGTCTGTTCGCGGATGAGGGCCCGCACAGCGTCGAGCGGCGGTTCCTTTCCTTCCAGGTACGTGCTGGTAATCTTGTCGTGGTCGTCGTGGCGCGTGAGCGCGTCGAACAGTTGCTCGCGGTAGGATTTGACCTCGTCCGCCATTTCGGCGGGAATCGGCTCGGCACGAACGGTCTTGCCGAGATCGCCCGCATCGAAGAACAGCGCTTTCTGTTCGAGCAGATCGACGATGCCGCGCAAGGGCGTCGGGCTGTCCTTGAGAGACCCGGAGCCGATGGGGATGTTCAACGGAATGGGTTCGCCTTCGAGCCGAGTACGGATCTCGTTTAGGGCATTGGCGAAATTGGCGCCGACGACATCCATTTTGTTGACGAACACCAGCCGCGGAACGCTGTATTTGTTCGCCTGCCGCCACACCGTCTCCGATTGGGCCTCAACGCCTTTTTGCGCATCGAACACGCACACACAGCCATCGAGCACTCTTAGGGATCGCTCCACTTCGGCGGTGAAATCGACGTGGCCCGGCGTATCGATGAGGTTCACCGTACAATCGCGCCATTTGAACGGCACGCAGGCGGAATAGATGGTGATGCCGCGTTTCTGCTCTTCCTCGTCGAAGTCGGTTTCGGTGTTGCCTTCGTCGACGGAGCCAAGACGATGCACGGCCCCCGAGTAATACAGGAGGTGCTCGGTGGTCGTGGTTTTGCCGGCATCGATATGGGCGATCACGCCGATGTTGCGGATCTTGCTCAGATCGAGGGATGGTTCTTTGGCCATCGGAAGGACTCCGAAAGCAATTAACCACAGAGTCACAGAGAACACAGAGAAGACAACTAATGTCTTCTCTGTGTTCTCTGTGACTCTGTGGTTATTATTGTACGGCCTCACCAAGCAAAGTGCGCGAACGCTTTGTTGGCGTCGGCCATCTTCAGCGTGGTTTCGCGTTTGTTCATGGCTTCGCCTTCTTTGCGGTAGGCGGCCATGAGTTCGTCGGCCAAACGCAAGAACATCGGCTTGCCGGCCTTGCCGCGGGCCGCGATGATGATCCAGCGAAACGACAATGCCTGTTGCCGCAGTGGACGCACCTGCATTGGCACTTGATAGTTGGCCCCGCCGACTCGACGCGATCGCAGTTCCACCGGCGGCTTCACGAAGTCCACCGCTCGGGTGAACACCTCGATCGGGTCCAGGTCCGGCATGCGCTTCTTGATCTGGTCCATGGCATCGTAAAAGATGCGCTGGGCGGTCGCCTTCTTGCCGGCCCACATGAGGCAATTGATGAACTTGCTGGCCAAAATCGAGTTGTACCGAGGATCGGGTTTCAGGTTCTCGATGCTGGCGGTTCGTTTTCCGGCCATTTTTACCCAGTGGTCAGAGGTTACTTGGCAGCTTTCTTCGATCCGTATTTCGAGCGGGCTTGTTTGCGGTCGGTGACGCCCTGGCAATCGAGCACGCCGCGGACAATATGGTAGCGCACGCCGGGCAGATCGCGGACGCGTCCGCCGCGGACCAGCACGATCGAGTGTTCCTGCAGGTTGTGGCCTTCGCCGGGGATGTAGGCGGTCACTTCGATCCCGTTTGTAAGGCGCACGCGGGCCACCTTGCGCAGGGCCGAGTTCGGCTTTTTCGGGGTCATGGTCTTGACCACCGTGCAGACGCCCTTCCTCTGCGGGCAACCCTGCATCGCCGGGTGCTTCGGCTTGCTCTTCTGCGGCAAGCGCGGCTTTTTCACCAGTTGATTGATCGTCGGCATTCGGTACTTCCGTTTCCGTCGAAAAAATTCGGTATTCGATAACGATAGGGTTTCCGCCGCTCGTGACAAGACCTTTCGAGTCAGGTTCTTGCGGATCGCGGTCAATTCGGCTACCGTGATCCCATCACCTGGGAGATCGACATGCTTCGAGCGTTGAGTATTTTAGCAATACTGTGCGTTACGTTTCCTGCTCGCGCGGCCGACCCACCCGCGCAAAGCGATGTGAAGAGAGCTGTCGAACGCGGACTGACCATTGTTCAAAAAGCCGCCGCCAATTACCCAAAGCACCGCGATTGCTTCTCTTGCCACCATCAAACCCTGCCCATGCTCGCGATGGTCACGGCGAGCAAGCACGGTTTGGCGATCGACGGGAAGCTCTTAAGCGAACAATCCGAATTCACACTCGACACCTTCAAGAGCAAAACCGCGGATATGAAACGCGGACAAGGCATCGGTGGCCGGGGCATGACCGTGGGCTATGCGCTGTGGGCGATGGCTCTCGCCGATGCGAAACCCGACGCGACCACCGAAGCGATGGTCGCATACTTGTTGAAGACCCAGCGCGAGGAAGGACATTGGACCGGCCAAATGTGCCGCCCGCCGCTCGAAGAGTCATACTTCACCGCCACGCTATTGTCCGTTCAGGGTATGAAACGATATTCCGGCGACGCTCAGAAAAAGCATGTTGATACAGCCATCGCAAAAGCCAAGAGCTACGTCATGGCCGCACCTGCCAAAGCCCAGGAAGACAAAGCTATGCGCCTGCGGGCGCTGCATGCCCTCGATGGCACGCCCGAAGAACTACGAGCGGCGCGCGACATAGTGCTGAAAGCACAGCGGGTCGACGGCGGCTGGGCGCAATTGGACGAAATGGAAAGCGACGCGTACGCCACTGGGCAGACGCTCTTCATCTTGCAAGCCACCGGCTTCGCGCCGACCGAAGAGTCCTATCAACGCGGCGTGCGCTTCCTGCTCAAGACCCAAAAGCCGGACGGTTCATGGCTGGTGGTGTCACGTTCCAAGCCAATTCAGACCGATTTCGACAACGGCGATCCGCACGGCAAGAACCAATTCATTTCGACCCCGGCCACGGCTTGGGCAACCGCAGCGCTTGCGGCGGCATCGCCAAGTAAGAAATGAAAATCCAAATTCCAACCCGACAGACCAGAGAATTCAAAATTCCAACCCACAAGTTCCAAGGAAATTCCAATAATCAAGAAGACAAATTCCAATGGGATTCGAGGTTTTGGAATTTGTTTTTTTGAATGTTGGAATTCCCTTGTAACTTGTGGGTTGGAATTTGTTTTCTTGATTGGCGGGCATCTTTCGGGTAGAGTTTTCTTATCCCACCCCCGCTCCGCCAGTCGCGCTGGAGTCTTGCGAATGCTCTCTATCGGACCAAATCGGCGCGAGTTCCTGCATCTGGGCGGACTCTCGCTCGGCGGCCTGTCGATTCCGCACTTGTTCAGCTCGCCGGCGCTCGCCGATTCGGCGGCCCGGCTCACGACCGATCGCTCGGTGATCTTCCTGTTCCTGCACGGTGGACCGAGCCAGATCGAGACCTTTGATCCGAAGATGGGCGCGCCGGCCGAAATCCGCAGCGCAACCGGCGAAGTGCAAACAAAGATTCCCGGCATCACCTTCGGTGGATCGTTTCCGAAGTTAGCCAAACTGGCCGACCGGGTCTCAATCGTGCGCTCGTTCCTCACCGGCGACGCCAATCACGACATCAAGCCGATTGTCGGCAAGGATTCGTTCGGCGCGAACCTCGGCTCGCTCTACGCCCACGTCGCGGGCATGAGCGATCCCGCGACCGGCATGCCGACCAATGCCGCGTTATTTCCGCGCGCCGTCGATCCCAATGCTCAACCGCATCAAACAAGCTTCGGGAATTTTCTGGCCACGGGTGGATTTGGCGGAGCGGTCGCGCCGTTCGTGCCGGGCGGCGGCGGGCAGATGCAG
>JBGQCZ010000484.1:0-4882 GCA_041495645.1 Gemmataceae bacterium
ATCGTCAACACCCTGACGATGCACCCGGACGACATGAAGTCGCTGAACATCGCGCCCGGCGCCTCAGTAAGACTTCGGACGCCAGATGGCGAGGCGACCTTCATTTGTCAGAGCGGAAAGGTGCCCCTGGGCATGATCTTCGTTCCGTATGGCCCGCCGACGTGCCGTCTCTACGGCGGCGAAACCGATGGAACGGGGATGCCGACCACGAAGGGCTGGGAAGTCGAGGTTGAAGTTGTGGAAGCGATTGAGGCGAGCGGCGAGGCGTAAGCCCGACGTGTTTTTCGTGACGAGACACGTCGGGCCTACGCCTCGATGCTCGCCAACAAATGTCAGCTGCGAGGGAATCGTGATGGAACCTGTCAGACGACCCGGCGACCCAATCGAGCAGAGTCCGCATTTCGCGGCGGAGGCCGAGCCGGAATCATCGGCTTGGGAAGAGATCGAAGCCGGACGGTTCATGCCGCGGCGCATCCGCGGCAGCTATCGGGGCCGGGCACTTGGCTGAGCATTTGCGATTCCGTCCGGTTCGGACGGTCAGATTCGCCGGTGAAGGGGTTGATGATGGAACTGACAGTGACGAAAAACGCGACTTGCACTTTTTGCGGCTGCGTTTGCGACGACATCGAACTGCACTCCGACGGCACTCGAATCACCCACAGTAAAGCCGCCTGCGTTCTCGGGGCAAGCTGGTTCAAGAACCATACTGCGGAACACTTATATCCCGACGCACTCATCGATGGCAAGCCGGCCAGCGTTGACGAAGCCGTCGACGTTGCCGCCGACTATCTTTACGACGCCCATTTGCCGCTGGTGTACGGCCTCAGCAATATCACTTGCGAAGCGCAGCGCGAGTCGGTGTCTCTCGCCGAACTCATCGGCGGCGTAATCGACAGCCATACGTCCCTCTGACACGGTCCCACCGAAATCGCCGCCCAGTTGGGCGGAAAGGTGACGTGTACATTGGGTGAAGTCAAGAACCGGGCCGACCTGGTGGTCTACTGGGGCGGCAATCCGGCGGAATGCCATCCGCGGCATTTCACCAAATACGCCCTGATGCCGAAGGGCCGTTTCGTGCCCAACGGCCGCAAAGATCGAACGATGGTTCTCGTGGACATTCGCGAGACCCCCAGCGTCAAGGCCGCCGACATCTTTCTGCAAGTGCGGCCAGGCAAAGACTTCGAGATGATCACGGCGCTGCGGGCGATCGTGAAGAGCCAGCCGGTCGATGCGGCGCTCGTGGCCGAAACCGGCCTCACCGTCGAGCAGTTGCAAGAGTTCGTCGATCTGATGAAGAAGGCTCGTTTCGGCGTGTTCTTCTTCGGCATGGGGCTGTCGATGACGCGCGGCAAGCACATGAACTCCGCCGCCCTGCTGACGCTCGCCGCCGAGTTGAACGCCTTCACCAAGTTCGTCGCCATGCCCATGCGCGGCCACGGAAATGTCACCGGCGGCGATGTGGTCATGCGCTGGACGACGGGCTACCCGTTCGGCGTCAATCTCGCACGCGGCTACCCGCGATTCAACCCCGGTGAGTACTCCACGATCGACCTGCTGATCCGCGGCGACACCGATGCGGCGCTCGTTCTGGGCGCCGACCCAGGTGCGACCATGCCGCAGCCGTGCATCGACCACCTGGCCCGCATCCCGACGATCGTGCTCGACCCCAAGGTCACCCACACGAGCCGCATCGCCCGCGTCCACATCACGACGGCCGTCACCGGAATCAGCGCGGGCGGCACCGCCTACCGGATGGACGAGATTCCGTTGCCCCTGCGGCCGGCGCTCAAGTCGCCGTATCCGACGGATGAAGAGGTGATTCGCCGCATTTACAAAGCCGTGGCCAAGAAGCCGCCATTGCCCGTGCCGGTCACGCCGAAGCTGGCGGAGGTGTAAACTTGCTGACCCCAAACGGGCAGGCGACAACCTCAGCGCCTCGAATGATTGCCACGCTCAGCTCGGGAAGCACTTGCCGAAGGCATTGAGCAGTGACAATCGGCCCTTCACCCGCACTTTGCGGCGGATGATGGCCCAGATGATGCTCTTCTCCTTGCGAAGAAAGCCGAGCCAGGTCGCGGAATCGGCGGTTATGGCACAGTCGGGAACGCCGATCAATGTTGGTTGAACTTCGAGCGTCTGATCGCGAATCGTCACCGTGGTTTGTGCCGTTTCGTCGCCCGTGAACGTGAAGTGGTAGACGGCGTTCAACCCCTTCGCCTGGCCCGCCTGATAGACGATCTTCATTCCGCCGATGAATCCAGCGATGCTTGTCGGGCGGACACCCCGCACGCGCTTCGCTTTCTTGTGCGGATATTTTCGAGCGACGTATTCCTCGGCGTCCGAATCTGGCACGACGTAAATGGTCTCTTCTTTCTGCTGGAGCGGTTTCACCGTCTCCGCCAAGTACCTATCCCGATCCGCGAGGAACGGCGCAATCACGTCCTCACCCGCCGGGCAGACGGCGAGGCAATACGCCGCCTTGTAATTCGCTCCAAAGCTCAGACTCTGCCACATCGAGGCCGATTCTTGATCAGTCACTCGGTGGCGGTACTCCCTGGCGTCTCGGCTGTCGGCGATCTGCTCCACCCAATCCGTGAACCCGCCCATGAACTCGCGATAGTTGTGCGTCAGGCAGGCACTCGGGTCGAATCGGCCGTCCGGCTTGATCGCCCCCACCGGGCACGCGGACACGCACAGTTTGCAACTCAGACATGGGTTGAAATCGATCGGCCGCGATTCAGCACTCACTTGGACCCCGAGCAAAATCGTCCCCAGGATGATGAAATTGCCAAACTTCGGATGGATCACGTTCCGGTGCACGCCCATCCGGCCAAGGCCCGCCGCGACGGCTACCGGTTTGTGCGACACCACCCAGACTTTTCCCGGAAACGTCGCCATCTCCATCGGGAACCCGGCCGACGGATTCATCGCGCGAATCCCCTCGCTTTCAAGCCGGCGGACGATCTCGTGCGCGACTTCGTTGACCCGATCGGTGGTGGAATGAAACTCCAGGTTGGCCACTGAACGGGCCGGGCTGCGCACGGGCTCTCGGTTCATCCGGCATACGATGCTGATGAGCGTCATTGTCGCTGGAAAAGCCTTGACGATGTCGGCTCGTTGATCATCGATCTCGAGACGATTCAGAGAAACGAAACCGACGTCATCCGCCCCACAGTCCAGGCATAACTGCCGCAGCCAAACAGTGGACAGCCGGCCGACACTCGGAAGGGGAAGCCGATTCCGCACGGCAGTAACCGTGGGGTGTTCTTCAAGTTTTGTCATGGAGATAATCCCGCCAAGTTGGTAATGACCGCGACTAGACAACACTTGCAAAATGCAAGTATTATACTTGCATTTTGCAAGTGTTCGGTATAATGTCAAGGGGAATGAGGACTTTTCGAGTTTGCGAGGTGCGCAATGCGCAAGAGAAGACGGTCGCCGTGCCCGATCGCATGCGCGTTGGATCTGCTTGGGGACAAGTGGACCTTGCTCGTCGTGCGGGACTTGGCGTGCGGGAAGTCGCTTTTCAGAGAGTTTAGCTCTTCACCCGAGAAGATCGCGACGAACATCTTGACGGAGCGGCTCAGCCGGTTGGTCAAGCATGAGTTGGTGGAAAAGTACGCCCCATCCGAGCAAGCAAGGCGTGATGCCTACCGGCTGACCGCGAAAGGGGATACATTATTGCCCATCCTCGACAGCATCGTCGAGTGGGGGTTGACGAACATCAAGGGGACTGAAGTGGGACTGAAGTGAATGCCATTATCTCCCGGTTTGCGGTGCGGCTATTGACTATGCCAAATAACGGTTAGGCGGCTCACGCGCCGCCCGGAAACTCAAAGCGCGCACCACCCGGCTCCGTAGCCGGCCCGCCGGGGACGAACCCGGCCTTGTTCAGAACGCGCACCGAAGCGGGGTTGGCCCACTCTGTCTCAGCCACGACGCGGGCCACGCCCGGCTGCCCCATCGCCCACCCAACCAGGCCGCCGACCACCTCTGTCGCATACCCTCGCCCCTGGAACTGGGGAAGGACGGAGTAGCCAATTTCGGCCGTTTCGTCCTGCGGCGGCCCCTTGAACCCACCACTCGCTACCAGAACCGGCGCGGCCGCGACATCGCCCGCGGCCAGGACGTACCAGCCGAACCAGCCGACGCGATCCGGCGCCGCCTCCAACCAGCCCAGGAACAAAGGCAGCGCGTCGGCGAGAGTTTCGGGGGGCCAGTTGTCGGGCACCGAAGCGCCCAACAACCGGGCGAACTCGCCGCGGTCGCCGATCTCAGCGCGGGCCAGGGCGACCGTGGCCGGTATCAGTTTCAGGCGAGCTGTCTCGATCACGACTTGGCGCCTCCGACTCATGCCGCCCATCCCGCGCGACGAACCCCAAAGCGCCGCCAAAGAGCAGCAGCAAAGCCACCGGCGCCCGAACCAGGTCGGCCGCCCCGGCTTTCGGGCTCACTCTTTGAGCTTACTTAAGAACTGCAGAACCTTTTTCCAAGACATCGCTTTTGTCTTCGAGCAAACCCTTCACGACACCCATGTGATCGCGGCCTTTGGCGATCAACATGGCTGCCGTCGATTTTTCGGCACGGTACTCGTTACCGAACACCACTATTCCACTTTCGAGGCATCCCCTTTGTCCATGCCCCTATAGCCAACTGGGCTGTGAGTCTGCAACCGCTTCGCGGTAAAGAACCTGTCGATCCATTCGGCCCGCACGGTTTGCTCTCACTTGCCGCACGGATCAGTTCTTGGGTTTTTTTGTTCTCTGTGTTCCCGTGTTCATGGGCAACAACGGCATGTTGCGGGAAGCAAAATCCCTGAACGCCGAGAACTTCTGAGGTTGTGGTCATTTGTACAGTAAGCCTATAATGGCAGCAGCCTCGA
>JBGQCZ010000485.1:0-4847 GCA_041495645.1 Gemmataceae bacterium
CGGAGTGCTGCCGGTGGATCAGTGAATCTACCTACCATTTCCGCCGCGCGAGGGCCTATGATAGCGGATACGGAGGTTCCGCGTGTCTCTGGCCGAATCGCTCGACATTTTGTTTGAGGACAATCACTGCCTCGCGCTCAACAAGCCCGCGGGCTGGCCGACCACTCATTTCGATGGCCGCGAGGAAACCGTCGATCGCCTCGCGAAATCGTACCTGAAGGAAAAATACGACAAGCCCGGCAAGGTCTTCCTTGGAGTGGTTCATCGTCTCGATAAGCCCGTCTCCGGCGTCTTGTTGTTTGCCCGCACGAGCAAGTCCGCGAGCCGGCTGTCACAGCAGTTTCGCGATGGCGCGATTGAAAAGGTCTATTGGGCCGTCGTCGAAAACAACGGATCGCGTTTGACCGCGAGGGGAGCGAAGCGACAAGGGCGCGGAAAGGAATCGGAACTCGCCGGAACGCTCGAAGATTGGTTATTCCGCGATGAAGCCGCGGGCCGCATCGTGACCGTGCCCGAGGAAACGCCAGGCGCTCAGCACGCATTATTGCATTACGAAAAGAGGGCCCAACACGATGGCTTGACCTTTCTCGAACTGCGTCCGCAAACCGGCCGCAAGCATCAGTTGCGGGTTCAACTCGCCTCACGCGGCTTCCCAGTGTTCGGCGACGGCAAATACGGGTCCGGCCACACCTTCGGGCCCGCCATCGCCCTGCACGCCCGCTCGCTGACATTCCTACACCCGACGCGATTGGAACCGATCACGCTCAAAGCCGAAGTCCCGCACTATTGGAAAGGCCGCTTCGCCCACCTGCTCAAACCCGGAGCCGGCAAATGAATGTCGATCAGAAACTCACGGCGATTAGGGACTTGATCCAGCAAGATGTGGGGAACCGCGGCTTGGCGCGCGATCCGGAGCGGAATTTGATCAACGCCTGTCCCGACGATTTCGCCAACGCTTGCATGAGTATTGCAGATGAGCCTGAACCGTACATTACGGTCGTTACCGGGTTTTTCATTCCGAATGCCGATCCGCCCGCGTTTGAGACTGACGGACCGCTTGGGGCACTTTTCTTGGCTCGTGTCTTTCATTATTTTGGCATCGCGGTATTACTCCGCGCAGAGCCGCGCTTGTGCAGAGTCATGGGCAGAGTTCTAACTGATTCAGGAATCAACCCGCGCTCCCACCTGTATCCCCTGTTGCCCCATCCATCGAAATCGCCGGACCCGCGGACTGACGAATTCATGCTTGCGCTCGAAACAATGCGCACGCATCGGATCGCCATCGAGCGAGTCGGTCCGAACTACACGATCGAATCGCTTCGTTCAAGAACCACCACCCGCGATGCCGACCTCGCGGCATTTGCAGCCACCGTGCCCGAATCGCACCGCGGCCGATGCTTCTCCATGCTGGGTCGAGACATTACCGAGCTGATGAATCCCGTCGAGTCGCTATTTGACCACCAGAGTTTTCCGAATCAAGAATGTGTCACGATCGGCATCGGCGACGGCGGAAACGAAATCGGCATGGGCAAGATTGCTTGGGACACGATTCGCCGGAATATCCCAAACGGCGACCTGACCGCATGCCGCGTGCCGGCCGATCAACTTATTGTTGCCGGTGTGAGCAATTGGGGGGCCTACGCTTTGGCCGCCGGGGTTTCGTTGCTTCACGGCGTCGAGGTGCCTCAAGAGTTTCTTGATCCCGACCGCGAGCGTGAGATCTTGCAAGCAATGGTGGACGCCGGCCCGCTTGTCGATGGCGTGACAGGCAAGCAAGAGGCCACGGTCGACGGGCTTTCGTGGGACGATTACATCAAACCGCTCGAGGAAATCGGCAAGATCGTGAGAGCGTGACCATGCCCGAATTAAGAAATGCCACAGGAAAGGACATTCGCCTCGCCGCTCGCTCCGGCCGGCTCACCGGGCCGACGCCTGGGCTTGCCCTCGGTTACGTGCAGGCGAATCTGGTCATTGTGCCGAAGGATTGGGCGTTCGATTTTCTGCTGTTTTGCCAGCGAAACTCGAAGCCGTGCCCGCTGCTGGACGTGACCGAACCCGGCGACCCGGAACCGAAGTCGATTGCCGCCGGCGCCGACGTCCGCACCGATGTGCCAATGTACCGCGTCTACCGCGACGGCGAATTGATCGACGAACCGGTTCATGTCTCATCGCTTTGGCGCGACGATCTCGTCGCGTTTCTGATCGGCTGTTCGTTTACGTTTGAAGCAGCGCTGCTGCGGGCCGGTTTGCCAGTCCGCCACATCGAGCAGAATCGCAACGTGCCGATGTATCGCACCAACCGCCCGTGCCAGCCCGCCGGCCGATTTCGCGGGCCGCTCGTGGTGTCAATGCGACCCATGACGCCCGAACAAGCCGTGAAGGCCACGCAAATCTGCGCCCGCTTCCCGCGAGCGCACGGCGTCCCGTTACATTTCGGCGATCCCGACGCCTTGGGAATCAAGGATATTTCCAAGCCCGATTACGGCGACCTGGTCGAGATTCGGGTGGGCGAAGTGCCCGTTTTCTGGGCCTGCGGCGTAACGCCGCAAGCGGCGCTGATGGAAGCGAAGCCGCCGCTGGCGATCACACATGCGCCGGGGCACATGTTCGTGACGGACATGCGGGATTCCGAATTAGAGGAGTAGCGATGACGCGAAAACGCTGGTCCCTTCTGATTCTGATTTCAATTCTCGTCTTGACGCCGCTATCGATAACGCTGTTTGTTGTTTCGGCTTGCTCTCGACCTGGAACAGCAGCGCCACCAGCCGCCTTTCAGATCCCGACTGACGGTCACCGTTTCGCATTTTCGCCGAACTCCACGCTGCTGGCGGTCGATCAGCAGGGGAAGGTTGGTGTTTACTCTCTTGGCGAACAGATCCTTCTAAAATCAGCCATCAAGATGCCAGACAGCTTGATCTGGTCGCTTGCATTCACCCTGGATTCAAGTCGTTTGCTCGTCAGTTGCGGTGGCAAGTTGCATGAGTTCGATGTTGCGACCGAACGGCTTATCAGGTCTGTTGAGGTTCCAGGGCATTCTGTCAGTTATTTCACGCTGTGCCCGGTAAATGAGAAGGTGACAGCAGTCATCGATCACCATTACTCAAAGCCAGTTGACGAGGCCGAAAAGGACTTGCACTCGGTCATTGCGTTCGATCTTGCAAACCCGACTGCGTACAAACGGCTGATTACAAACCGCATTGCAAACATACCTGCTGTTCGCTTTTCAAGAGATGGTCAACTCGCAATTGGTTGCGATATCGATGCGGGAACGCTGAAGGTATGGAAAACCGCCAACTGGTCATTGGAATTCCTGAGGCCTGCAACGCGTAGCCATGCATTTGCGTTTCATCCCACGGGTGACATTATCGGATGGAACGACGCGAACAAGGACCGCTGTTATGCTTGGTCGATCAAAGACAATCGTCCGGTCAGCGACTGGTCCACGGCAGAGAGTATTCACGACATGGAATTCCTTTCAAATGGCGACGTGGCGTATGTATCGCACCATTACGTTTTCACCAAGCCGCTTGGCGCACTGTTGACTGTGCGAGATGCGAAAGGCAAGATCAGAGCGACGCACCGGCTCACCGATGGCGGATCAGCGTATTTTGCGATGTCGCCGGACGGTCGGTACGCCGCGGCGGGCGAACATGGCCGCGTTAAGCTGTGGCGATGGAATGACTTGGTGCCAGCCGAAAAGGACTAAGCGATGAGGAACCCGCGTTTTTCATCCTTGGTGCGCTTCCCCATCTCACTTGGCACGCCGCTCTTCCAATTCCTCAATCGAATTCGGCCAGTCATCTTTGAGCAGCATCGACAGCGAGCGGTCTTTCAGGACTTTGCCGTCGGTCTGGCAGCGGGGGCAATAGTTGGTTTCGTTGTCGGCGTAGCGGATGCGTTGGACAGCCGTGCCGCACTCGGGGCACGGTTTGCCGAAGCGGCCGTGGACGGCCATGCCTTCGCGGAAGGCGGTCACTTTCTCGGGAAAGCCGTCGCCGGTTTCTTTGCGGAGCCGGTCGGTCCATTCGTTGAGCGTGTCACGAATGGCCTGAAAGAGCTTGGCAATCGCGGCATCGGTCATTTTCGAGGTAAGCGTGAGCGGTGACATTCGCGCTCGGTGCAGAATCTCGTCGGAATAGGAGTTTCCGATTCCGCTAAAGAGGTGCGGATCGGTCAGAGCGCGTTTGAGTGTGTGATTTTCTCTTCGCAGAGCGGACGTGAATGAACTTTCGTCGGCGTCCATCACTTCCAGCCCGCCCGGATCGTGCTTGGCCAGTTGAGCCTCGCCCGCGACGAGATGCAGCGAAGCCCGCTTCTTCGTGCCGGCTTCGGTGAGGATGAGCGTTCCGGAGTCGAAATCGAACGCGGCCAGGCCGATCTTGCCCGGCGGTTTGGCGCCGAGCGGTTTCCAATGCAGCCGGCCGGCGATCATCAGGTGCAGAATCAGGAAGAGGTCGTTTTCCACGCCAAGAACGATGCGCTTGCCAAGCCGGCGCACTCCGATGATTTTTCGTCCTTCAATCTCGTCAAGCGGCGGATCGACGCTGCGCAATAGAAATGGACTCGCCAGGCGAACGCGCTGCAAGACCCGGCCGACGACTCGCGGTTGCAGACATTCGATGTAAACCGTGATGTCGGGCAGCTCGGGCATGAAGATCGACTACTCGTCGTTGTCGTTGGCCGGCGCTCGAAGGATTTCGTGCTTTGCATTCATTGCACGAATGACCCGGTTCCACTTCATCGTGTGATCTTTGGCCCAAAGCACGACACCCACGCTGCCGACCGGGACCATGACAATCGCGGCGAGACTCAACCAGCGAAGCGCTCCGCGGCCAAATTGATGAACG
>JBGQCZ010000486.1:0-4835 GCA_041495645.1 Gemmataceae bacterium
CGAGCGTTTGCCGCACTTCCTTGAGCATCGATTCCTGCGGGCCGGACATGCCATCGGCCTCGAGGCAACGAGCAAGCAGATCGTTGGGACGAACGAGGAGATTCTTAATGTTGTGCGCGTACGAGCCGGCCATGATGCCAATGCTGGCATAGAGTTGCGATTTGAGTTCGAGGGCGGAACGTTCGGCCTCTTCCCGTGCGTGCTCGGCCTCGTGGATCTTTAACTGGTTTTCGAGGAGCAGTTTTTCCGCATGTTCCTTTTCCTGCTCGATGCGGAGTTGACGGAGTTCGCGACGCCGCTCGCGCATGAGAAACGCATACACCCACGCCAGCGCCACGACCCCGGCAGTTACCACCAGTGCGCCAACCACCCACTGGGCCTTGGCCCGATCTTCCTCGTCCTTGCGAATTCGGCTATAGGCGTGAAGCCGATAAACGCAGTGAATGACGGCGATGTTCGCCTCGTCGTCCGCCACGGGATCGTCGAGCCGGTGAACCTGACTTTCGAGGCGCGGGCGCGGGACGGGCGATTCCCATTTGATCGATTGGAGCGCCGGATCGCTGAAGCGCACTTCGAGCTTGTAAATCTCCGGAAATAGCAGCATTTGGCCCTGATACGTGCGCGTCGGTTCGGCGAGCGCGCCCAATTGCTCTCGGATCTCGTCTTTCTTGGCCTCCACGTCCTCCTTGGCATCGGGACGATGCGCCGCTACGTACTCGCGAATCAGCTCCGGCAGCGATTTGCGGAATACCCGCGATTCCTCCAGCCATTCGCGAAGGTTGGCGGCGTCCGCCTCTTTCCACCATTGGGTGCGGGCGTAGAGAGCCCAGGCGAGCCAGCCAACAAGGATGGCCCAAAGCAAGACCGCGGGCGCTAGGCCCAGGGCGAGTTTCCAGCCCGCCGTTGGCGGCGGATTCTGTTCAGTAGTAGACATGCTGGTCGGATTCGCGCCAGTCCTACGGATTCTCCCACAGCGCTAAGAACACGTCCCGGCGATCGTACTCGACAAACCCCATTTCATCGTACAGGCGGCGGGCAGGCTTGTTGCGGGCATCGACACAAACAGTCAAGCCTCCGGCTCTGGCGCTCCTGGCTTGAACGAGCGCTTGGCGAATCAACTCGCGGCCCCAGCCGCGTCCACGCGCTTCCGGCACCACGCCCAGATAGACCAAGTCCCGGCCTTGGCCGTCATCGCACTCCGCCAGCATCAACACGCCGATCGGCTCGCCCGCATCGCGAAACAGCCACCAATTGCCGCGTGCAATGCCCTCCGACTTATGACCACGCAAGACGTCTTCCAACGTTTGCCGATCGTTGACCTCGGGAAAGTCTTGAGAATCCACATAACTGCGGCGAAGCACGTCTTCGAATGCTGGCCGGTTGTCGTCGCCGACCGGCTCGAATCCGTCAGCCGGTTTCGGCAAATCAACTTGCAGATCGTGTTGCAGGTAGCACATCTGGGTCGGATGTTGAAAGCCGTTGCGGACGAGACATTCACCCAAAAAGGCTTCATTGACGGCCAGAATTGATTGGGCAAGCTTGGCACCATGCAACTTCAGCCAGGAAACCGACTCGCCCACGAGCGCGTCTTCGATTTCGGCCAGGTCGCTGCGCGGCGGCCAAATCACGCCCGTGGCACCGTCCAGAACCTGCATGAGCGAAGCGCCGATGATTGAATTGCCGCGGCGAGCAACCAGCAGCTGAGCGGGAGAATTGGTCGGGTTCTCGAGCAGGGTTCGAGCGGCCGCGATCCGATCCGTAACGGAACTCGCGGGCAAATGCGCGAACAGCACCTCCAGCGCGGCGATGAACTCCGGCGGCTGAGCGGGGCCTAGATGCATGGGATCAGTTTCGGCGATTCGGAACCGGGCCGCAAGGCCGCGAATCGTTTAACGACCGCAGCGCATCATGCCATCAAACGTATAAGTGCGGCACAACCAGTCGACCAGTTCGGTCTCCGTCATCGATTCGCGAAAGGAGGGAACAACAGGCGCTCCCGCCGTAGCGGGCGGGTCATCGATCGAGGTGCCGCAGTTTTCAAAGATGCCGCTGCCCAGATAGGTAAGTTCCCACGCTTGTTCCTGGAAGCGCGCATTGAACGAGCGCCCGAGCTTGAGTAACTTCACAATTTGATGCGCTTCGCTGCGTGTCATGGTGCTATTGTATCGATCCGCCGAACGGCAAGAGCGAATTGACCCACGCCGAGCGAATCGAATCAGCCGCCGAAGCCCACGTAGAAGGCAAGCAGTTGTTTGATGTCGTTTGGATTGCGAACGATGGGAATGCCGAAATCCAGCGCGATGGGTACCGGACCGGTGATCGGAGTGATGATGCGCATGCCGATGCCGGCCGTCACGCGGTAGTCGCTAATGGTGAATTTTCGCTCTACCGTGCCGCCGTCACAAAAGGCGACCAGAAAGAACTTGTCGTTCGCCAACACGGGAAGCTGATACTCGACCGTGTTGAGCCAGGCAAATTGACCGCCGACGTTCAGGCCGTTCTCAAACGGGCCGACGCCTCGGAAGGCAAAGCCACGCATGCTGCGATAACCGCCGCCGTAAAGCCGCTCGTAAACCGGCGTATCGTCGCCGGCGAATTGCGCTTGCGAGCGGAACGACAGCACATGCTTGCCCGATCCGTCGCGCCGCGACCAGGCGGTCCAATACTTGCTGAATTCCGCCGAGGCCAGTGGGTACGTGTAGGTGCCGAGGACCTGCTCGAACGACAAATCCAACACACTGCCTTGCGTGGGCCTCAAATACGAATCGCGACTGTCGCGAACCAGGCCGGTACGGAAGCCAACCAGAGTGGAGCGGCCGGCGTTGTTGGTAATGGCCGGTGTCGCGAACGGCGACACTTGGAACACGTTCACGCCTTCCACGCGGAACGTCTCCGAGAAATTCCAGAAGCGATTCAGCTGACGGCTAACTGACGCTCGAACGCCGAGGCGGCTTTCGTTGTATTCAGTGTAGCTGCGAGTGAAATAATAGCCGCTCAGAGCCAGACCATACGGTGTGTCGAACAACGACGGCTCGCGCCAACTGGCAACATAGCGCTGCAACTGCGTGCCGGGCACCGCTTCCAAACGAAATTCCTGCCCGCCGCCGCGAAACGCGTTGCCGCTTAGCAAATCGTCGAGACTGCGCGGAAACCGGAAAATGTCGAAATTGCGTTCGTTCAAGGCGATCTGGCCGGCTAGCCCGGCGTCCGAATTCACGCTCACGCCAAGCATGAACGAGCCGGTAGTGGTCTCCTTTAGTTGCACGACCACGTCCTTGTAGCCCGGGTTGTCTGTATCGACTACGGTAATCGTCGGACGGGCGCCGTTCTCGCGATTCACATCGAAGAGGCCCAGGTTGGCAAGCCGCTCTTCGGCCGCCCGCACTTGCGGCCAACTCAAGATTTGGCCTTCATACATGCCCAATACGCGAAGAATCACGTTTTCGCGTGTGCGGTCGTTGCCTTCAACGATGATGTTGTGGATGCGGACGGGCGCTTGCTCCATGACCTGATACTGGACGGCGACCGCGCCCGGTCCGGTCTGGACGTAGCTATCCTTGACCGCCACGCGACGACCACCGACTCCATAAGTGTCCTGTATGGCGTTTGCGTCCGCCTGAATTACTTTTTGGTCGTAGGTCGCTCCGGCTTTGGTGTTCACCATTTTCAAGAGTTCGCCGCTCTCAAGAGCCTTATTGCCGATTAGCTCAACATTGCTGACCTTGTAGCGCTCGCCTTCTTTGATGTGGAAGACAATCTTCACACCTGTGTGATCGCGGCTCCAGACCAATTCGGAAGACACATCGGAGTCCAGGAATCCGAGATTGCGATAATATTCGCGCAGCTGCATCACGTCGGCTTCAAGTTTGCGCGGATCGAACGTGCCGCCAATACCCAGATGGGAGCGCGAAGTGACAATCTGCTCTCGAAGCCGTGCGGAGCTGACCCAGCCCCCGTGGCCCACGAACTCTGTTGCAGTTACCTTCACCTCGGGGCCTTCGGTAATGTTGAAGACCACGCGCGTGTCGCCCGAATTCTCGCCTTCATCGAGGACGACGCGGGCGAACATGCGGCCATCTTCCTGGTACTTGCGTTCGATGGATTGGCAGGCGAGTTTGTTGGCCACGGGATTGAGCGGCATCCCGCGGCGCAACCCGGTAAGCGATTCGAGGTCGGCCTGCTTGATGTGCTTCGATCCCTTGTAGACGACTTCGCCAATCTTGTTGGGCATTTCAGACAGGTCGAAATAGACGATTACGCGGCCGTCGGAAGCATTCTGGGTGCGCACGCGGACGTCGCCAAAGCCGGCGCCGCGCAAGGTCCGGGCATCCTCCTGGGCCGCTTCAGCGCTGAAGGTCGAGCCGGGCCGGGTGCGAAGTTGCCCGATGATCTGCTGGTTGGGAGTAAGGCGATTGCCGACCGGAATCACGTCGGCCACGACCGGCCCGTCCGTGGGCTCGGCCCGGCCAGTGTTTACGGCCAGAAGCAGACAGGCGGCCACGATCAAGTTGCGGAATGGCACGCGGTCCATCGCGTTCATGCTGGCCCCCGAGGAGACACTGCGCCGCGGCCCCCGCCGCTGAAAACGTCGATACGTCCGAATTCCACAATCCGGCGCAGGGCGGGCGGAATAATTCAAGTTCGCCGGTGAGTCAAGCCGAAATGAAGCGATTCTCTCTGTTTGGATACCGTTACAACGCCGTATGTTCTCTTTTGGCCAAGCCTTGCTGCAATCCATTGATATTGCCAACTCGATGCTGTTTTCCTCGATCACGCGTCGTATGGCAACTGGAACGCTCTTGCCGAACTCGCCTCCCGCCGCGAAGACAACCGCA
>JBGQCZ010000487.1:0-4820 GCA_041495645.1 Gemmataceae bacterium
ACGCGAATTGGGGCGCCGCCGATCTGGCCGCCGAAAAGGCCAAGCTACCTTCGTTCGCCGAGGAAACCTCGCGGCGATTCGCGCAGGATGCCGAAAAACTGATCATGATGGGCGCCGACAAGAACCCGACGCCCGAAGATGGCGCCCGGTTGCTCGCCGAGGTTCGCCCGGTGTTCGACGCGCTAGCAAAATTGGCCAAATACGAGGTGCGAGCGGCCAAACACATTCTCGACATTACGATCGCGCCGCGCATTCGAGTGGACTTTACGATTCTGCCGCCCGAGGGACAGTCGGCGGGCTATCCGGTGCTGCGCTTCAAATGCGGCGGCCAATGCAGTCTGCCGACCGACTTGACCACCAATCGGCGTCCGATGTTGGCGTTTGTCGATCAAAGCCAACCGAAATTCGACATCCTGCAAGAAGTGACGATCGGTTCGGCTCCGTCAAAAGCCTCGAGCTTCGTAACGGCCGAGGTCTGGCACCGCGGCCACCGCCGATCCGACACGACGATCGTCAACGTCAATAGCGACCCAAGCGGTTCCTGGGCGCACCTTCCGCCGCAAGGCAAAGCGGCGTTGTACCCGCGAGCCGGAGAGGACATGCGCAAGGGAACCATCGCGATTCTGCTCGACTGGACTCGCAGCATGACCAACGAAGGACACGACAAATACACGCCCGCCGTCAACGCGCTCGAAGCCCTATTGGCCGGTCTGCCCGAGGGAGCGAAGGTGGCGTTCATGCAATTCGGCGACCCCGACAAAGATACGACCGACAAGATGGCCTACCCGGAACCGATCATCGGCTCTTTTTGCGGTCCCCGCAACACGATCCAACGCAATGAGCTGATCAAGAAGCTGCGCGCGAACGCGCCCATCCGGGGCGCCGGCCACACGCCGATCGCGCGCTCGGTCGTGGAAATGGCCAGATTCCTGGCGAGCGACAAATCCGAGGCTGTCAAGACGATCGTGGTGCTTACGGACGGCGAAGACAACGTGACCAATGAACCCGGCGAATATCTGCGCAAGAGACTGGAAAATCATCCGGTCGTCGTGAACATGGTCTTCTTCCTCGCACTCAAGGAAGAACAGAAAGCCTTGGATCAGTTCAAACCGATCAAGGAAATGCAGCCCCAGGGCATGCTCTACACGGCCAGTGACCAAGACGAACTTAGCGCCAATTTGCGCGATGCATTAATTCCCCGCCTCGTCGTTCTCAACGAACGCGACTCACCGCTCAAGAATCTCGAAACTGAAGGAAGGAGCGGCGTAAAGGTTCTGCCCAATAGCTCCGGAGTGAGCAATCCCATCAAACTCGAGAGAGGATCGTACGGGCTCAGGACGGCTCGCTCGGATAGCACAAAAATGGAGTTAACTCCCGGCGATCGGCTCCTTGTCGAGCCTTACTACGACAAAGACGGGCGTGTGGCGATTCGCCCCATGCCGTACATCACCATGGTCGTTCCGGACGACTTCAAGAACCTGCGCGGCACTTCCAAACAAGCGCCCGATGTGCTGGCGGCCGTAGCCGATGCCCATTTGGTGCCGCGCGAAGGCCGGGAATACGATCTTGATTTGCTGGTGTTGATGGAACGTACAAACTCGCCCGATCCCCTGCGCATCACACGTCCTGATTTTGCCTGGATTGAGGTTCGAGCCGAAGGAGATGATCCGCAATTGGCGCCGCGAATGGCGTCGGTCGAAAACGTGAACTATCTCCCCTGTTCGGCATGGCGAGTCAGAGTGCCCAACTGGCCCAAACTACCGGGCAAGGATTCCGCGCGGCAGGGATCGCCGAAGCCTGTCATCAGCGTGTGTTGGGTTAATTCCTGGCCGATCGGCCATACGCTGCCTCGCCAGGCGGGACAGAAATTGACCGAGGCGTTCAAAGGTTCGATCAATGTTGGTAGCGAGAACATCAAAATCGAAAATGTGAGCATCACGAACGAATCCCTCCTGGTGGAACTTGGCTACAAACCGGGGCCGCCAATTGTTTTTGTGCGGACACACGGCCTCAAACTGACGCCGCGGCTTACGCTCGAAGAGAATCATCAGTTCTTTGACAAAGTGGGCAAGTACACGGCCCGGTTTGGCAGGGTGGACGAGAATCTTGAGGGGCAAGCATTCGAGTTGGTCTTTTACAACATGGAAGATCTCAAGAATGCGGCCGTGAAAATTACTTTGCGCCCAGATTTCGCCTTGGACGAGAATCCTCCGCTGGGCCAGAACACGCCGGCGCCGATCGAGATTAGGTGAACCGGGAGCGAAGGAGTTTGCAATGGCCAACGATCGCCCCCGGCAGCATGCTTGGCGCACGGCAGGTGCTCAGCCGGCGACATCCGAGCCGGGGAAGACCCGTCGCGGCCTGGGCAAGCGCTTCGCCGTGCTGGCTGTTACCTTGATCATCGTTGGCGTGATCGCGGGGATCCTGGCTTGGGGCAGGTCGAAGGCTCAACCGATCTTTCTCGGCATTCCCATCACCCAATACGAGGATCGCGCGTATCCACCCAACGCCTGGGCCCAGCGCGACGGCGAAGCGCTGCGCGATCATTTCGGCTCCGATAGCGCCTTGGCCACTCAGGCCCAAGAGAAAAAGAGCGTGCTCGATCAAATTGCCACGCTGACGGAGCGCACCGGCGAGGCCAAAGACAAGGGCCGGCCCGTCGTGGTGTATGTGAACGCGCACGCCGTCGCCGGCAGCGGCAAGGTGCAATTGTTGCCCGGACGTGCCAGTCCGGATTCGCCTGCATCGTGGCTGCCGCTCGATGATGTGCTCTCTGCCCTGCGCCTCGGGAAGGGTCAACATCTGCTCCTGCTCGATCTTGCCCACCCGATCGCCGACGCGCACGCCGGCATCCTCACCAACGATCTCGCCGACCTCGTTCACGACGAACTCAAGAAGCTCGACGACGCCGGCAATTTGCCGTTCTTCGTGCTCACGTCGTGCGGCAAAGGGCAGATTTCGCACGTCTCGCTCGAATTGCAACGTTCGGTATTCGCCTTCTTCCTCGAACAAGGAATGGCCGGCTACGCCGACGGGTGGAACGACAAGAAGCAAACCAATGGGCAGGTTTGGGCGCTCGAACTGGCCAACTACGCCACCGCGCAAGTCGCGGTTTGGGCGGATCAGCACCGCCTCGCACCGCAAGTGCCACAGCTCTACGGCAAAGGCAAGGACTTCTTGCTGATCTCCCCCAAAACGCCCTACCCGGAAATGAAACTGCCCGATCCGTTCGGCGATTACCCGAAATGGCTTACCGACGCTTGGGTCGAGCGTGACAAGTGGCGGAACGAAAAATTTCGCCGCGTGCCGCGTACTTTTCGGGAACTGGAAGTCGTGCTGCTGCGGGCCGAACGGCGATGGCTCGCGGGCGAGCCCGAACCCAAATTGAAAAGCGAATTCGACGACAAGGTTCGCGACCTGAACAAACAAGAGCAGGAGAATCAGATCAAGGAGCCGCCGCCGCAATCGTTGGCGCAGGCCCGGCGGCAGAACTTGCCGGAGGATCCGGCCGTGGTCAAACGAGTGGCGGCCTTGCTGCAGAAAATACACATGGGAATTCCGTTTCAGCCGGATGACTTCAAACCGTTTCAGGAGAAGCCGCTCGAACCGGGGCAACTTCCGGTCGTGGCCCACTACACGCTCGAGTCATTGTTGAAGTTCTCCGACCCGACCCCGGAACAAATCAAAGAGTTCGACGGCTTCTTGAAAAAGTTCTCGCCGCCACGCTACGTCGAGTTGGAAGCGCTCGCTTTCTTGGTGGCCATCGACCTGGATCCGAAATTCCGCGAGAAGTGGTCGAACCTGGTCGCGCTGCGGCGGTTTGTATTGGACTCTACCCGGCTTGCCGAGTTGGCCGCTGCGATCGACCCGCGAGCCCTGGCTTGGCTGAAATCGGAATTGAACGAGGCCGACCAACTGCGCCGTGAGGGATTGCTGCAAGTGGCCACCGGCGGCATGGACGATCGCCCCGCCGGCTTCAAGAAACTCGAAGATGCGTCTACGAGCTACAAGGGAATCATCACGACCGCCGACAATCTCAAGAGCGGTTTCCGGCTTCTCGAGGAAGTTCATGCGTTGTTGCCGGCGCTGGTGGGTCCGCTCGACAGCCGCGCCCCGTTTTCGGTTGACGACCAGCTCTGGAGCGGCCTGGTTGCATCGACCGCTACGTTGCAACGATTGTTGACGCCGCCGAAGACTCCGGGGAAAGTCTCGCTCGAGGAACTTCCCGCCGCCACCGCGCGGCTTCAAGGCGAACTCGGCCGCGCTCGCGAGCCGTACAAATCGTCCGAGCTCGATCGCCTGTTGCGCCGAGCCGGCCAACCAAATGGCCTTACCGCCGACGATGTGCGCCGGCTGCTCGAATCGCCGCTTTGGAGCGGTCCCGATCGCATTATCATCTACAACAAAGCCCGCGAATTGGGCCAAACCGTTTCCGGGGCAGCCATCGAGCATGCCGCCAAGCTTGCTCCCGGCGCGGCGCTTCCCCCCGCGGAAGAGCGTTTCCCGGATTTGCCCGCCCGCCGCGCCAAAATGGCCATCGACTTGTTGCGCCTCGACGGATTCACCAAAGTCGACCCGCTCAACGAAGCCCTGGCGAACGCCCGGAAGTCGAATAACCCTGAGGCGTGGCGTACGCTTGGGCCGGTCATTCGGAAGGCGTGGGCGGTGGCGTTGCCGAAGCGCTATGAGGATTCGGCCGACCTGGCCGAACGCGAACTGACCGGCTTTGTCATTCATCCGTTCGATATCGGGTCCGTGAAAGGAACGGATCAGCCATTCCCCGGCGAGCCCGCCGCCGAACTGCGCCGCCGCCAATCGCG
>JBGQCZ010000488.1:0-4819 GCA_041495645.1 Gemmataceae bacterium
AAAGAACGTTTCACCCATCCTGCGGAGCCCTGCGATGATCAACCGCCGTCGATTCCTTCATTCGTCAGTCGCGGCTCTTGGAGCTGCCGCCCTGCCGATTCGCGCCGACGAACCAAAGAAAGCCTCTCCGAATGAACGACTCCATGTTGGTGTGATCGGGGTCGCTGCTCAGGGAGCATACAGCTGGGGCGAGCTTCGCAAACTTCCCAACACCGAGATTGTCGCCCTTTGCGACGTGCACCAAACGCGAATCGGCCCGGCCCGCGAAGCCTTCCCGAAGGCCAGCTTCGATGTGGACTTTCGCAAGCTCATCGACCGCAAAGGCATCGACGCGATTGTCGTAGCCACGCCCGATCACATGCACGCTCCCGCGGCGCTGGCCGCGCTGAAGACCGGTCGCCATGTGTATTGCGAAAAGCCGCTCGCGCATACCGTTCACGAAATCCGCCTCATGCGCGAAGCCGCGACCAAGATGAAACGCGTCACGCAGATGGGAACTCAGATTCACGCCGGCAACAATTATCGCCGCGTCGTCGAACTGATTCAAACGGGAATGATCGGTGCCGTGAGCGAGGTTCATGCGTGGGTGCCGACCAGTTACGGCGGCGGCGATCGGCCCAAGGGCAGCGAACCGGTGCTGCAAGGATTGGACTGGAACCTTTGGCTCGGTCCTTCCCCGGAGCGGCCGTTCTATCATGGCGCCGGACCGAACGATCGCGGCGCGTACATGCCGTTCAATTGGCGCAAATGGTGGGATTTCGGCGGCGGGGCCGTGACGGACATGGCCTGCCACTATATCGATTTGCCGTTTTGGGCGCTCAAACTGGGTCTCCCGACGAAGGTACATGCCGAAGGATCGAAGCCGCATCCGGAAACCGCCGCGATGTGGATGATCGTGAAGTACGAGTTCCCGGCTCGTGGCGACTTGCCCGCCGTGAAGCTCACCTGGTACGACGGCGGCAAGAAACCCGCTTACCTCGCCGAGAACAAGATCGCCGGCTGGAACGCGGGAGTGCTGTTTGTCGGCGAAAAAGGCGCGCTGCTTTCGGACTACGGGCGGCACGTACTGCTGCCGGAAAAGGGATTCAAGGACTTCAAACGGCCCGAACCATTCGTTCCGAATTCAATTGGCCATCACAAGGAATGGGTCGAAGCCTGTCTGAAGGATGATCCGACCGCGACCACCTGCCGCTTCGATTACAGCGGTGTGCTTGCGGAGATGGTATTGCTGGGAGCGGTTTCGTATCGATGCAGCGAGCCGCTTGAATGGGACGCGAAAGAAATGAAGGCGAAGAACACCATGCTGGCCGAAAAGTACATCCGCAAGGAATACCGCAAAGGCTGGGAAATCGGCTAGCAAGAATAGAACGCGGATGACGCGGATTTGACGGATTCACGCTGATCAGAGTTTTTGTTCTGATCCGCGTGAATCCGTCAAATCCGCGTCATCCGCGTTCTATTTGTGGGACTATTTCTTTTCTTCGACTTTGGCTTTCACATCGACCGGCGCCGCGTTCACGACCTTGGCCGCTTTCTCGGAAACCTTCTTCGCCAGCAGCCCGCTCGGATCGCAGCCGGCTGCGATGTGCGAGATCTTTCCGCCCTTTTCAATCAGGAAATTCACCGGCATCGACTTAGTTTGAAACACGGTCCAGCTATCGCCCTTCGGATCGACCGCGTACAGCATCTTGATGTTTTTTTCCTTGGCGTACTTCACCATCTTGTCGTCGGGTTCCTTGAACACGGCGACGCAGGTCAGGCCCGCTTCTTTGTAGGCCTCGTTGATCGCCTGGAAATAAGCCAGTTCCTTGTCGCACCCGGAGCAACCGCAAGTAAGCCGCAGCAGCACCGGGCCTTTGGCGGTGAGTTCACCGAGATCGATCATTTTGCCATCGGCGCCTTTGATCTTGAACTCGGGTGCCGGACTTCCGGGCTCAACCTTCTTGGTGGGTTCGGCGGCCGAAAGAAACCCGGCGGTTAAAATGAGCGAAAGCGAGGATAGGAACAAGCGATTCATGCGTGTCTCCGAAGGCGGGTTAGAGGCGAGAGGCATTGCAGAACCCCAGCATAACACACGCGTCGATGCGATGTCCAAACAAAACTGCCGATGCGCATTGTTTCAATTTGCTTTTTTCGCCCCATCCAACATGGCTGGAGTCGCGGCGGGGATCTCCGAGTCGATGAGTTCCGTTTTCGAAACGACGTTTAGAAGCGAGCGCCCCTCCAGGAATCGCATCAAGTTCTCGAAGCACAATTGCCCGATCATCGGCGGGTAGCGCGAACTCTTGTCGGCGCCGGAGATATGTGGCGTCATGATAACGTTTGGGAATTGCCACAGTGGATGGTCGGGCGGCATGGGGTAGTAGTAATGCGTATCGAGCGCTGCCCCGGCGATCCAACCTTCGGACAAGGCTTTGATCAATGCGTGTTCCTGGACGATCGGGCCGCGCGCCGGGTTCAGGACGAATGCCGTCCGCGGCAGTGATTGCAGCTCCGCCTCGCCGATCAAGCCAGTTGTCGTGCGCGTTCGCGGCAGGGCCAGAATCAGGAAATCGAGGCCCGTCAGAAACTCGGTCTCCTGCCCGTTGAGAAACACGCGATCCGGCAATTTGCCGTAGCGGTCGCCGGTGCCGGGCGGAATGAAATCGTCGTGGCGAGGTTTCACGCCGTGGCGTGACAGCACATGGACGGTCATTCCCAGCGCTTTGGAGAGGCGGGCGGTTTCGCGGCCAATTCCACCGTAGCCCCACAACCCGACCGTTTTGCCGCGAACTTCTTGTTGAAAGACCTCGGCGCGTTCCCATTGCCCGCGCTCCTGCCGGCGAATCATTCCGCGTAGGTCGCGAGTCAGGTTGATCATCATCGCCGCGCACCATTCGCCGATGCCCGAATCGAACGCGCCGCGGGCGTTGCACACTATGAACGGCCGCGACGACAATTTCAAATGCGACAGATGATCGAACCCCGCCGTTGCGAGCTGCATGAGTTCGAGCGCGTTCAGGTCGTCGAAATTCTTCGGTGGGTGCTTGCTCATTAATACGTGGACTTGCCGCAATAACTCCGGCTGCCGCGGTTGCGGAGCGTGTGACGCGTCCAAAAGATGGACGGTTACACCCGGCAGCGGGCGCATGCGCTCGACGAATGCCGGGTCGATCATTAAGTCGATTAAGACGTGTTTCATGTTCGCGCTTCGACTGGATACTGCCCATGATTTCATACGGCAAGCGCGAAACACAAACAGAGCCGGCTCAGAAGTTCCAACTCAGCATTGTCTTAATGCCCGGGGTCATGAATCCGCCGGCGAAGCCGAAACCAACGACCTCGTTGAACAAGCCAACCGACGCCGACAGGCCGGGTCGCCGCGGCGACCGCCAAAGCAGGCCGATTTCTCCGCGCAAGTCCACGAGCGGAGTGCCGTTGAACAGCGACGGCAACACCCCCACATCGGCCCAAGTTTGCAAGAACAAATTGCCTCTGAGCGGGCGTTCGACACGCAAGCCGGAGTGCGGACCGAGTGCAAAAGGGATGGGAATGCCGTTGACGCCCACGCCAACGATTCGCAAGCCGACTTGCCAGCGAAGATCGAACTCTTCCCAAGGCGAGCGGTTGGTCGAAATGCGATCGATGTCGAAGCCGGTCGTGGAAAGGTAAAATGGCTGGCTGAGAATTGAGCTGCGCGAATCAATCAACGGCACGAGTAGGAATGACATTTGCCAGGAAACATCGTTGTCGCGGCGAAAACCAAGCGTGACCCACGGGGCGGGGATGGGCGGTAATGCGGCCGTATCCCAAGACTGGCCCTTTGCCCCGGCTTCGAACACAATCGGCGGGGCAATTAAGACGCCGGCGCTGCCGTAGAATCCGGAGCGATGTATGAGTTGTTCCCCTGACTCCGCGATTGAGACGACCGGCGGTTGACGCAAAACCGATTCGGCCGCCGATTCGGGCTGTTGGCCATGAAGCATTCCGACAAAAAAGAACGAAACCCTGACGAACAGAATCAAAGACACGCACCGCATCTTGCGCCTCCTGCTTGATTTACCCGCATCCCGGCGAATCCTTCGCCGATCAAAGCCAGCAAGGGAACAGGCGTCGCCGCATTACGAACATAACGGCGAAAAAATCAGTTTCTCGCAATCCCGCGATCGAGCCGCAAAAAAAAAGCGATCGACGCACGTAGGAATCTCTTCGGGAATATGAGTGACGAACAAGAGAGTCTGATCAGGCCGAAGTTCGCGATCGAGCCAGTCGCGGGCACGGGCGATGTGGCGCGCGTCGAGACCTTGAAACGGCTCGTCAAGAATCAACAGCGGAGGACGTTTGACCAAGGCCCGAATGAACAAGGCCAATCGCTGCTCGCCGGTCGAAAGCTGTGAGAACGGACGCTCGGCCAGTTGCCCGATGCCAAACTCGGAGAAAAATTCACTGACTAAGGCACGCTGTTCGGACATCGTCGGGCGCGAAGTCACGACATCGAAGAATCCGGTCGCCGCGGTTTCGGCCGCGGTCAGCGGTTGCGTGAAATACACGTGCAATTCAGGCGATACCAAACCGATGCGACTCTTGATATCCCAAATGCTCTCGCCGCTGCCACGTCTCATTCCAAAAAGCCGCACGTCATTGCTATAGGCCTGCGGATGGTCGGCGCAGATCAGGCTAAGCAGTGTTGATTTTCCCGAACCGTTCGGCCCCAACACCGCCCAGCGCTCGCCGGCCCGTACGGTCCAAGTCAGATGATCCAGAATCGGCCGTTCGCCATACGTTACCGTTACATCTCGAAGCTCAACGACTGGCTCTGTGGAACTCGGAACTCGGAACC
>JBGQCZ010000489.1:0-4817 GCA_041495645.1 Gemmataceae bacterium
ATGTATTCCTTGGGAATCACGGCGCTCGGATCAAGTACGTTTTCCAGCAGATAGTTGAGGTCGCCGCGATTGGCGCCGGTGATGTCAGGACCAACTTTGCCGCCCCCGCCAAAGAGGATGTGGCAATTCTGGCAGGTCTTGGCGTAGAGCGTGCGGCCCAGCGCCAGGTCCGGCGCCTTGCCGGCTTTGAGGATCATCTGGCGGTACTGCGTCATCAGCTTGGCCTTGTCGGCCGGGGTGCTGCGAACCACGCCCCACACGGTGCTGATCTGTTTGTCGAGCGTCTCGTTCCGCAGGTTGCGAAGCTGGCGAATGATGTCGGCCGAAACGTCGGCAGCCGCGATCTTTTTGTCGCCGATGGCGTCGAGCAGTTTCTTGGCGTAGCCGGCTCGCGAAGCCAGCGTGGCGACGGCTTCGCGTTTGTCGGCCGCGGCAAACGTTGCAAAACTGGCGACAATCAAATCGGCGCTCATCGGATCGTCGAACGCGGCCATTGCCCGCAATACCGGGCCGCGAAGCTCCACATCAGCCACCAGCGGGCGTAGGGTGGCCGGCAATTTCTCATCGCCTGCCAGAACGAGCGATTCGAGCGCCTCGCGCCGGGATTCCTTGCTCGCGCCGGTGTCTTTGATCACAACCCGCAATTGCTCGAAGGCTGATTGATCGCCGAAGGTAACCGCGAGCGCCAGCGCTTGGCGGCGAATCTCCGGGTCGGCGTCGTTCATCAACGCTGCAAATGTCTCAGACCAGCCGTGCGGAGCTTCTACTCGCCGTCGCGCCTTCAGGGCTTCGTTGATGCCTTGAAGAATCAGTTTGCGCTTAGCCGAGTCGTCGGTCGCTCCTAGCCGGCTCACCGCCTCCGCGAGCGCTTCGGGTTTGCCGCTGGCCAGCTTTCGCGCCATGAACTGCAGGACGTATGGGACCTCCGAGTTGCTCGCCAGATTCATCGCCTGTTTCGAGTTCACGTCGGCCAACGGTTCGGCGGCGTACCAATACATCAGCGGCAAGTTTTGATCGGCCGCGTCTTCCCGATGGCCGATCAATTCCCGAACGATTTTCCAGCGCTGCTCCGGGGGCTGTCGCTGAATGAACGATGCCAGGTAGCGGCGAACGACTGGGGACTCCTCCTCTTTCGCGAGCGATAACAGTTTTTCGGTAATGGCGTTGCCAGTTAAGCCGTTCTCGTCCGCCAGTCGAATGGCCCAGCCGCGCAGGTGTTCGCTCGAATCTTCGAGTGTCTTGAGGATCAGCGCTTCGTCGATTGCTCCAATCGCGTTGAGCGACCACAAGGCCCGCAGGCGGCGGAAATCGAGCGGATGGTTCTTCAAGATGTAGCCCAGATCGCGCTGGATTCGAGCGTAAGACTGGGCGTTTGCCTTCCGAGCGTCGGAATCGTGGAAACGTTCGTGCAGAATCCGGGTGGCGTGCCGGCCATAGAAGTGATTGCTGTGCAATTGGGCCAGCACCATCTCCGAGTCATTCAATTTCTGCATGTCAAGTTTGGTCTCGCCCTTGATTCCGCGATAGGTGATCTTGTAAATGCGGCCGTTGGTGCGGTCCCAAGCTTCGGGTTGCGTCAGATGGCACGCCTGCTTGTCGTACCAATCGATGAGATACACATTGCCGTCGGGGCCATACTTGAGATTGATGAACCGGGCCCAGGCGTCGTTGGCCAGCAGGAAATCCGGACCGTGACCGGCGACGTAACCGGAGCCCTTGGTTTTCAACACATCCATATTGATGCGGCGGCCGTGAATGTTCCCCATGAACAGATTGTTCTTCATCTCCTTTTCCCACGTGCCGCCCAGGTAGCACATGAGACCGCAATGGGCGTGCCCGCCGCCCGCCGAATCGCTGCGGTTATTGCCGCCGTGCGGATTCGCGCCGACGTAGTGGAAGTGATCGGCAATCGTTTGAATGTCGGCATAGGTGTACGGGTTGAAATGCTGGCCGGCCTGGCGCAGATAGCGCCCGCCCTGGAAGATGTGGAAGCAATGCGGAATCACGCAGGCTTCGATGAAGCACTCGCCGTGTTCGTTGAAATCCAGCCCCCAAGGATTGCTCGTGCCCTGCGCGAACACTTCGAACACATGCTTGGTCGGATGATAGCGCCAGATGCCGGCATTGATGGGAATGCGCTTGTCGTCCGGCGTACCGGGCTTGCCGACGCGCGAATGAGTGAACACGCCGTGGCAGCCATAAAGCCATCCGTCAGGCCCCCAGGTGAAAGTGTTCAGCGTTTCATGGGTGTCTTCGTAATGCCAACCATCCAGTAGGATCTTGGGCTCACCGGCGGGTTTGTCGCCGCCGGCGTCAATCGGGACGAACAGTAGATACGGCGCCGCACCAATCCAAACTCCGCCGTATCCAAGCTCGATTCCACTGACGAGATTCAGACCTTCCATGAAGACGATCTTCTTGTCAAACACGCCGTCGCCGTCGGTGTCCTCGAAGATCAGGATGCGGTCGCCTTTCGCTTTCTGGTCATCGGGAAGGAGCGGGCCGGGCGAAGGCAACCGCCGCGGATAGACGAAAGATTCGACTACCCACAGTCGGCCGCGGTCGTCGATGCAGAAGGCGATGGGCTGAACGATATCCGGTTCGCCCGCAAACAGACTCACCGTGAACTTTTCCGGAACGGTCATGACCTCGGCGGCCTTCTTCGGCGGTATGCCGGCAAACTTGTACTCGTCCGGAGCGGGCAGCGGTTGGGTTGCTTTTCGCTGCGGAAAGTTCGGCTTCTCGGAATGGAAGCGGAAGTCGTCGAAGTTGATATGTCCCCAATGGCCGGTGTGCCTATCAACCACGCGGATGAAAATCTCTTTGCCCGCGTGCTTGCTCAGGTCCACGGCGACGCGCTTGAGATTCTCTTCTTCGAGTCCGGAAACTCGTGCAATCAATTCCTTGGTGTCGGCCCGAATGACTTCCACGCACGTTTCCGGCCACGGCCCGCCGCCGACCAGAAACGACGCCCACGGATGCGTCACCTTGAACGCCACTGAAGTCAGCGTGCCGGTAGGCTTGTCACCCAGTTTCTCGAATCCGCCGATCCAATATTGGCCCTGGTGTTGGCTGCGATTGTCGTTGCGACGCGGAAAAACCGTGTCGCCCTTGATCGGCTGGCCTTTGAAGGCTTCGCCCTCCGACGTCCAATCGCGCAAATCGCCGGTCTCGAAATCGAGATTCAACGACTTGCCGTCGGCCCCGAGCGGGCGAATGCCCTCGGGCGGCTCGGCCGCAACCAGGAACATCGGAAGGAAGAGTGCGGCGATCAGAGCAATGGTGCGCATGGCAATTGGAAGGGGTTGGAGAAGGTCGTTCGCAGTTCGGCCTATTGTCCGAATTGCCGAGCTACAGTCAACGAAGAAGGACGGACCGACAGCACGATCCATCGCAGCACCCGAAGCAGCTTGTGGTGCGGCTTTGGTCTCGAGCACAACAAAAAACAACATTTCCAGTCGCGCGCCCGATTCGATGTCAGAGCGCAACTCATTGCCGCACAAAGAATTGGCTACTCCCCGCTGGGCCCTCAAACATTTTGTTGTTTTTGTTGTTTTTGTTGTTTTTGTTGTCTTGGTCATGGTCGTCAAGTTGTTGGTTGTCTTCTGAGTTGAGGGATGCCGTTGGCCGTCAGGTGGGCTGTGCGCTGGGCGGGCATCGTCAATCGCGCCACCACGAGTGGAGTCGCTCAACAAAATCGCGATTGATTTCAGCATATCGTCCCCTTCAGAAATGCGCGCACCGGAAGTGCCGAGTCACCCACGCCTAAGTATACATACGTTTACAACGCGATTCAAGCACAGCTTGTTTCGCCGCGCAGGCCGCGATCGGTATCAGCTAGAAAGCCATGGCCTTCGCAGCTTGTCGCGCAGCTTCTCGCCTGAATGGAAACACGCTAGAATCACTGGGAGACCGGTCGGGATGTACCATTCATTCAAAAACAGGTGGGATAATGACCCGGAAGATTCCGCTTCCTATTGAACTGCTGCCGGGCTCGGAACATTTGTTTGACGCGATCAACAGCGAGCCAGTTTTGCCCTGCGTCTTACTCGTGGGCGCGCATCTGGAACAAGCGCTGGCCACATTACTGAAGGCGTTCTTCATTGAAGGCAGCAGTACAGTCAAAATCATATTTGATGATGGGAACGTCCTGGATACGGTTCGGCGCCGTGCTGATGTGGCTTATTGCCTCGGACTAATCTCGAGAGTCAACTATGTCAATATCGGCCTGATTGGCGAAATCCGAAACATATTTGCACATAGCCAGGTTGAAATCGACTACGGCAATCCCGACGTTCTGAAGCGATGTGACAGACTGGAATCACCTGTACTTCTCGATCCCAGCGCCGCGTCATCGTTCTTGGAATTGATCAAGAATACAAGGACAAAATTCTCGATGATTTCCGTCATGCTGATAAACAAGATCATTGTTGACGCAGATCGCATCAAGAGACGGCCAAAGTATGGAGAGGCGATTATTCCTGATCCCCAGACCCATCAGATGGCGGTGCCGACCGAGTTGGTTCCGCAGATTGAAGCGCTGATTGCGAAACAGCAATGTGACTAATGACAAGGAACGGCAGATCGGGAGTTGCAACTCACCTCATTTCACCTCATTACGGACCTTCCGACACCGATTCCTTCGGCCGCCCGTCAATCGTTCTGCTAAATGACTGTGCTGGTTCAGCAACACACAAGCCTGACGCGCAAGCCCCATATTCCGCACCCCTGTTGACAACGGCTCGGGCATACTAACCAGATGGGACTGGAGAAAGATTGCGGGCCCAGGTTTGGTCTGGGGTGGGGAGTCCTAGGCG
>JBGQCZ010000490.1:0-4810 GCA_041495645.1 Gemmataceae bacterium
CGCTCCGCTCCGAAGACTCCGCGTCGCGGTTAAACTGTCATTTCTTCAAATCCTGAACTGTTGTCGGCACCAGCAATTCCCAAGCGCCTTGGCCGTGCGGTAACACCACAAGATCCGCATCGTGGCCAATGTCCGCAAGGCGCAAGGCAGCCGAACGTGTCGCCTCTGCGCTAAGGCCGGCGACAATAACCACCGAGTATCGCTCTGCAAACGGGTTTATCGTCGCAACGATAACTCCCGATCGGGAGTGAGCGAAGACCCGCTCGCTGGTCTGAATGGAACGCTCTCCAAACAATACCGGCATGCCGATTTCGTTGTTCAGGGCGTTCTTCAACACGTGCGGCCAGCCAATGTAGATCAAATGCCGGTCCTTTCGATCTTCAGGCTTCAGGTCCTGATGCGCGACGATTGGTACCGTGTGGTTCGCGGAACGCGAGCGAATCATTTTTTGCAACTCCTCCGCAGCATCGCGGTTGGCCGCAGCCTCCTCGTCCGCCCAATAAACGATCAGCGTTCGCTGCAAATCGTGCCAAAACGAACGCACACTGAAAGGCGACGAACCGCGTCGCGCCCGTTCCAGATACTTGTCGACCACCAGCCGTGATGGCACCGCTGAAACTTGAATCTCAATCTTCGTCTTGCGGTCCGCAAGAATCAGCTCCTTGGTGACTTCGTCCTTATCCGTCTCGACCGTCACCGAAATGGGGCCGCCCTTGAGCCAGGTCTTGGTCAATTCCGCCGTCACCACATACTGTGCCCCAGGCTTCTTGGGCTTCTCGATTGAAGTAATCACAAAAAATGCAGGCCATTCCTTTCCTCGCACCCAGTAATCGAAGAATTCGCTCAGCTTCTTTCCGCTCGCCTTTTCCATGTGCTCCTGGAACTGCGCGGTCGTCACCTGCTGGCCCGCGTGTTGTTCGCCGAATTTGTCCATAGCCAAATCGAACACATCGCCCGTCAGCAGTAAGCGCAGTTCTTGCAAGACCAGCACGCCTTTGCCCGTGGCTTGCCGGCTCCAGTCGTCCGACTCCGGTGTCGTCTTGATTTCCGATAGTGCGATGTGCTTGCCGCGATGGCCAATCGTCGCTTCATACATCGTGCGGTAGCGATTGCGCTCCAGAGCCAACCGGCGGCGTTGGTCGATTGACAATGTACTCTTCGGTTCTTTCAGGAACGCGCGCTCCATCGCCACCAGCCGCTCAAACTCGGCAAAGCTCGTGGCGAGCCAGATGTCGCCGTCGGTCTTGGGCAGGATCGTGCCGTGCCAGGCGGGCACGGTCGGGCCGGGATCGGCGACGCCGTACTTCTTTGAGAATTCGCCGATCTTCTCGGGCAAGTCGATCGCCTTGGAGGTCTCGTTCCCGGTTGGCGCGTTGGCGCTCAACAGTGTCCACGGATTGGACACTAGTGGGCGAATGTCGGGAAACGATCGCTTTTCGTGTTCACTCGGCAGCCAGGTGCGGCCGAGCGGGGGGCCGAACAGACCGAGCGACTGCAGATTCTTGGCCATGTCGGTGGTCGTGAATTTGGCGTCGAGCGAGTGATAAGACGCGAGTGGCGCGGTAGTGAAGGCGAGCTTGGCGAACTCCACGCCGATCTTGCCTTTGTGCTCGCGGTAGAGCTTCAGCCAGGCGCGGTCGCGTTCCGACGGATGCCATACCACGTTTTCTGGCCGCCCGGCCACGCCCGAATACGAATCCAACCGCACCTGCAAATCCTTCGTGTTGTTGCAGCCCCAATAGAAGCCTTCGGTCCCGCCAAACCATTCGCCCTTGCTGCTGCGTGACAGGCGGTGCTTATGAGTCCCCAGTTCCAGCATGGCAATTTCGTTCGTCTTGGTGTCGCCAATGAGCCCCTCGTTCGTGTACAGGCCGTTGTTGTCCTTCGTCAGCCATTCGGCGACTTTGTCGATGCTGTCGGAGTATTGCAGGGCCTTGCGGATGCGGCTGGCGAGCGTGGCGCCTTTATCGTTGAAGCGCGTTTGTTTGATGGTCGTTTCGGCGACAAGAATGCCCGCGTCGTTCTGATAATAATCCATTCCGCTTTGAATGCCACCCGGGTACGATTGCATCAGGACGCGATGGCCCTTCTCGGGCTTGATGTCCAGCCAGACGTTGAAGAAATTCGCGGAATACAGGCCGAACATGGTGATGTGGCCGAAGACGATCTTGCCATCCTTCGTCGCCGGGCCGGTGGCGGCGAACGCGCTGCAGTGATCCATCGGCGTGTCGGGCAACTTGCGCGGCTGCGGCTTGGGAAACTTGATGCCTTCGAGCCCGTTCGGCGTGGCTTCGAGAGCGGAGTCCAGTGTCTCGATCTCCGCCCAGCAATTCACGGCGACGACATCCACCAGATCGATCGGCCGGCCGTCGAATTTGGCGCCGGCCTCCGCAGCGCCGTCGGCGATGCCTTTCATTTCTTCCAGGTATTCCGGGTCGAACTTGCGCAGGAAAATCGCATTGACCAGAGTGCGCGTCAAACGCCATCCGTCGCCCGGCGCCTTGCTGCTTTGCTGCTCGGCGAAGGACTTCACATAGCCGGCGAGTTCCGGAGCGAGCAAACGGCCGTGTTGAAAGCCGCGCTCGTACGGTTTGCCCTCAACGTGCAAGGCAATCCAACCGGCTTGCGGATAGCGGTAAGCCGGGCCGAAGCGCTGCACCGAGTGTGGGTCGGGCGTGAACGCCGCCGGCTCGCCGGCCAGGGATGGAATCGAAGCCGACAAAGCGACGAATGCAAGCAAAAGGTAGCGCATGATTCGGCTCGTTGAGTGGCGAGAGGGTTGGATGTTTATCCTATCAACGTTTAGCCGCGAGGGGAGCTTGGCGACACGAACGCGGTGAGATTACTCGCGCTCGTGTCGCTGCGCTCCCCTCGCGGCTAAACATGACGGTTACTTCTTCGCATCCTCCGCGTGCGGCAGGCGCTTTCGTAATTCATCCATGATCTGTTGCAGCGGCGTCGGGTCCTTCGCCGGCGACTTCGGGTCGGCGTGGACCAGGTCCAGCAGCATCTCCAGCACCGGCAAGCGATACCCGCGTTTGTGCGCGGCGCTCACCAGCAGCGTGAGGGCCGCGGCGCCCACGGCATACCAGACTTCGATCGGGACGTTCATGACATTTTCCTCCGTTTGGAAATGTGGATGAGGAGCAGGATGCCGGCCACGGCCCACGCTCAGCCGGGCACCGTCGGGAAATGGAAACTGGGAAACAACGTGGGCCGATTGAGATCGGGGTCGCGCTCGGGTCGATAGTTCGGATCGGCCCGGCGGATCGCCTCGGCGAGCTTTTCCGGGCCGCGATAGTCATCCTGGCGGTGCTTTGCCGCGCCGTCGGGCGCTTGATCGCGTTCGCCGTCGTACCCGCCGACCTGGCGGCCGGAAACGTACAGGTAAATCCGGCCCGGCTCGTCGGCGCGGCTATGCCATTCGACGCGGCGCGGTACGATCGCGCATTCGCCGTCCGAACAGGAGAATTGACCTAACATCAGGGCAAAAAACATGATTGGCGACATGACTTTCCCTCCAACAGAAGTGATAGAATCTTTTTTTCCCCGGACATTTTCGGACATTTTCGGACATGGATTTGCGGACTTCGTTATACGTCAGTTCTTCGGGACCGGCGGCGGAGACGGCGAGAGCCAGACGAAGACCCAGGCCCGGCCGTCGGGATAGGAAATGCGCCGCAACAGTTCGTCGCGGTTCATCCATTCGTAAGTATGTTCGTCGGGAAAGTTGTTGCCGAGGACGACGGCCCATTGCCCGCCAAATTTGGCGCAGCAGACCATGTGGGCTATTAGACATGCGTACACTATTACATCATTGGCTGGTCTTGGGTGAAATGCAAGCCGAGCATGAAAAAAATTGCCGCTCGAACCCATCCGTGGTATTCAATCCGTGGGTTCATGACTGGAAACCCACGGATTGAATACCACGGATGCAAGACAGGAATTCTGGAATGATTGCGATGGATCGCTTGGAAAGCGAGCGGCAGTTCCACGACGAGCAGGCGCGGCAGCGGGCGAACGACCTCCGCCGGCGCCCAGCTGCCTTTCAATTCGCCGACGACGAATATCTCGATCACGAGAGCTGGATCCGCCCGGCCATGGCGCGGCTCGGAGATTTGGCCGGGAAACGCGTGCTCGATTACGGTTGCGGGCACGGAATGGCCGCTGTGGTGCTGGCGCGACGCGGGGCGAAAGTGACCGGCTTCGATCTTTCCGCCGACTATGTGGCCGAAGCGCGACTGCGCGCCGAAGCCAACAGCGTTCAAATCGAGTTCACTCAGGCCGATGCACACTCGCTGCCGTTCAGCGATGCGAGTTTCGACGCGATCTGGGGCAACGCGGTGTTGCATCATCTGGATTTGGGCAGGGCGGTGGCCGAGATTCGCCGGGCGTTAACGCCGGGTGGAGTAGCTGTTTTCTGCGAACCCTGGGGCGGGAATCCACTCTTGCGCCTCGCGCGCAGACGCTTGAGCTACCACGGCAAAGGCCACACTCCCGACGAGAAACCGCTGCGCTGCCGCGACTTGGCAGTGTTGCGCTCCGCATTTCCCAATCTGCGCTGGGAAGGCTTTCAAATGCTGTCCATGATCCGGCGGACCGTCAAAGTTCCGTCATTGCTGGAGCGCTTGGACCGGGCATTGTTGAAAACGATTCCGCCGTTCCAAAATTGGTGCCGCTACGTTGTCGTGACGCTGCGTCGGGACTAGCTTGTAGGGTGGGTCGAGTGAGCTTTGCTCGCGCTGGCCCACCGTGATATCGCCAGCCAAATGGTGGGCCAGCGCGAGCAAAGCTCGCTCGACCCACCCTA
>JBGQCZ010000491.1:0-4806 GCA_041495645.1 Gemmataceae bacterium
AACCGCGACGCGGAGTCTTCGGAGCGGAGCGCGCCGGCCAGCGCGCTCCGCTCCGAAGACTCCGCGTCGCGGTTAAACTAGCTGCGTCATGCGGCGCGCCGCGTTCATTTCCGCGGCCCGAAATCTTCGTCCGTATACCACGCGAACAACCCGCACCCTTCCCCAACCTTGAACGTGCGCATCGCCGGCTTGGTGCCGTCGAGCCACAGCACGCCGACGTGATCCGCGCCAGGGCTGACGATCCCTTGTTGCAACTCGGCCAGGAACCCGAGCGCGAACGCGATCGCCTCGCTGTCGCGACGCCACAGCGTTTTGACGTAGGTGACGCGCCAATCCGGATTCACTTCTTTCATCGGGTGCTTTTGTTCTTTGCCTGTTTTCAAATCGTGGATCACCAGCTCATTCGGAACCAAGTAGGCCAGCTTCGTTCCGTTCGGACTGACAAGAGACTCGATAACGTAGCTGTTTTTCACGATCTCCGTCAGCTTCTTGCCATCGAACGCAACCAGATCCATCAACGGCACCTTGTTGTCCGTCTGCCCGCGGGCCACTGTGTAGATGAGCCGCCCGTCCGCCGCGTAGCACGGCTTGCAGTTGTCCGTCACCGGCTCGCGCGTGATTTGCTCTGCATTGTCTTTCTCCGCGTCGGCGTCCAGCGAAAACAGATGCCACTCGCCCTTCGCACGATTGGACAGGAACACGATCTTCTTCCCGTCCGGCGACCAGGTCGGATTGAAATCCTGCTTGGTGTCGGTGAGTTGCTTGTGGTTCTTGCCGTCGATGTCGGTGACCACAATGACACCGTTGATGCGGGCCGCACGCGGATCGTGCATTTCGTAAAGCACCTTCCTGCCGTCGGGCGAGACAGAATGCGACACGGTGGCAAGTTCCTTCAGCGCATCACCGCCCCCGCCAAATCCGCTCGCCCGGGAGACGAGGATTTCGGTCATCTCGCCATCCGACAATCGCATCGCCATGCGGCGAGTGCCATCGTTCTTGTCAAGAATCAGGTGCCAGCCCGGATCGGGCTTGGCCGGCGGAGCGGGTTGTGGTTTTTCGGCCGCCAGCGGAGCGAGTTGTGGTTTTTCAGCCGCCGGTGGGTTGGCCGGTTTGTATTGCCGGCCCGTGGCGGCGTAGATCAGCGCCGTGCCGAGAATCGGAATCAACACCGCCGCCGCAATCCATTTCGTCACTTTCATGCTCATGTCTCGCTCCACTTGATCCGCTAATTCCCGAACAAACTCCGCCCCGCTCCCCGGATCGCGCAAGCCACCTTCCGCCCCGCTCCCCTGATCGCTCGGGCACTCTTTCGCCCCTCTCCCCTGTACTCGGGGGAGAGGGGATGGGGGTGAGGGGGTGAGCGACTCCCACAGCCAACCTCTGACCGCTTCGCCCAATCCCACCGGCACCGCGCCCTGGCTCGTCCCAGCCTCAACAACAGCCACCGCCGCGGCAGCCGGGGCAACGCCCGCCCGCACCAACCGGCCCGCCAACAGCTTCCGCGCCCGTGCCAGCCGGCACGACAGCGTCCCCTCCGGCCAGCCAAGCTCCGCCGCCGCTTCTTTCCGCGCCCGACCTTGCAGATCGCACATCACGATCGCCGAGCGGTAATACGCCGGCAAGCGCTGCAACTCGCGATCGATGATCCGCACCAGTTCCTCATGCTCGGGCGTGGGCAGCGGCGATTCGCTCCGCTCAGACGCCCGCGCCGCCAGCCCGCGCTCCAAACGCTGCCGCCGCGCCGCCGACACCTTCGCCGCCAACGCCGTCCGCGCCACACCATGCAGCCACCCGCTCAATTGCGACCCTGGCCGGATCGCCCCCGCTTTCCGCAACAACACCAAAAACGTCGCCTGAAAGGCATCCTCCGCCAAATGCCGGTCCCCCAGCGTCCGCCGGCACACCCCCAACACCATCGCCCCGTGACGATCCACCAACGCCGCCAACGCCTCCGCATCCCCGCGCGCACAATAAGCGTCGAGCAACTCCGCATCGCTCGCCCCGCCACGATCCCCAACCGAGCGGCGCAACCGCCACAACAACTGCCGCATGAAGACTCCGATGCCAGGCAGACAATAAGTATTGGCGCAGATGCGGGGTGTAAGTTCAAGAATATTGGGCAAGTGATGAGCAGAAGCGCTTGAATCGCTCCGCGGCTCTCCGTCAGCTGCCCTGGACGTAGCGAATGCCAAGCACTGCCTGACATGTCGGGAAAGAGATGAATTCGACCCGACCGAATCTGTCCGCATAAGCGGTTCTCTCTTGTAATCGACGCACTTTGAAGTCAGAATGCAAACATGCACCCATTCAACACAAGCATCGCGATTTGCTGATGATTCAGGGCCACCTCAAATAGTCTCATGCGCAAAATGTCGGGAATTCCACCAAATCGCGCGACTTGTCCGCATGTTGCGATATGGTAGACTTGCCTTTTGAAACCAGAAATTCAGTCTCAAATTGGTTGGCATCACAAAGCGGACTAGGGCATTACCATGACGCATATCGAAGCCCTCGCGATGTGCTACAAGCCGACGAAAGACTACGACGAACTTCTAAATCGTCTTGATGGGGCGCTCCGGCAAAATCAATGCGCCGCGAGAGGTATGGTGGTCTGCATCGACGATTCGGAGTTCTCTTGGGAATCTTCGTATGCGCCCCGGCCAACGACGGTTCGCGCGATTTGGCGAACCGCAGTCGCCACGTGCCTTCAAGTTTCCCAGCCACAGTCGGATTCGACCGCGAGCGGAAAGATGCTGCACATCCACTCGCCGCACAAAGAAGTAAGCGTTCTGCTGACTCTCGACTCCCCGGAATTTTTCCGCCAAACGATGTGGCCACTCGTGCGTAGCCTTAGCCCCTGGGTAGCGACCCCATTCTTGAATTCTCAAATGTTGGTCGGTCTCGTGGACAAATTGAGGACAACCAAGGAGGTCCAGGACCTGCTGATCACCGATTTTGCTTCGCGCAGTCGGATTGATCATCGCAAGGGCGTTCGAAAAACACGCACCGAGCGCACGTGGACCGAAGAATCGATGGAAGAGGTTGTCGGTTGGCTAAACGAAGGTAGCCGGTGGCTTCATAGCGCCGGCTTCACGTTTAGAACCCGTGTCGCTGACAAAGCAATTCGGAGTCAAGGCTATGTGTCACGATCGTGCACATTTCGCTGCAAGGGCTCCGCAGAACTGTTCATGCGCAAGATTGGGGCCGGCATGATTGAGCTCGTCGGCCAAAAGTATGGTTTCTTCAAAGACCGTGGCCGAAATGCTAGAGCCGATTTGTCTGCGAGGCCAATTGCCATCGAATACGCTGAGCCAATTTTCCACGATAAGGCTCAAAATCACCGACTCGCTGCAGTGCTTAGAAAGTTCCCAAATGGCAGTCTTTCAATATTCCATGCGAATCCGTTTTTTCAAGCCTCGGTTGTCGATTTTGCTGACGGCTCTTCCTATGACCTATGGGTTCTCTCGGAAAATCGGCTAGTTATTAGCCCTCAGATGCGGTGCACCTATGCATCAGTCGAACGGGTCTGCAACCACATCCTTTCAGCGTTTGCAGAAGGCGAAGTGAAGGATCTCAAGGAGGCACTCAGTGTCGCTTGAGCAGAAAATCCGCAAGCTGCGCCAAGACATTGACAACTACGACCAGACGGTCGACGCTCTGGTACTTTTTGGACACGTCCTCATCTGGGATGACAAACTGAAAGCCGTCCGACCTAGCAGCAAGTTTTCGTTGGGACGCCGCTTCGATTGTTCGCCGAAAAACCGTGTGAATCCAAGTGGCGAAGCAACCCCTGATTTGAGTGCTTTGTTTTCAGCGACTTACGGGATCCTTGCAGAGGCGAAAATATCGCTCAAAGACTCGTTGGAGTTTCATGAGGACGACCTCCGGCAGCTTATGAAGTACGATGACATCCTTACGGGCTGGCCTACGAAGACTGGGAAAGTTTCGTGCGCTGACGTAGTCGTGCTCCCTCACTACACGCGGAAAGGAGCGGTCAAATCGTTACTTGAGAAGGCGGCGGAACAGGGGAAATTCTCGATGCAATGTAAATTCGCCGCAATCAGCTTCGTGCGTCTTACGCAAGCTGGCGGCGAATACATGGCGTTTGATCTGTTTCATGGATCTTTGAGCGATCAGAACCTTCAGGATCGGTTTGGTCCACTAACGGTGCCGATGGAACGGGTTCGCCCTTTGTACCCGTTCAAAGTTTACGATTCCGAGCCACCGTTGCCGCTAACGCTGACTATCCTGTGGGACCAAGTGATGAGTGCTCTCGTGGACGTCAAGAGCTACAAGTCGCTCAAGGGGACTGAACTCGAATGCACAGTTGAGCAACTGGTCGACAGCTTCAGCAAGGCCTTCGCTCCTCCGCAGCCCGATTCACGAGACCCTAAGCTCCCTAAGAAGGCGTGGATCAAAAAGGCGCTTAACTTTCTCGTGAGTGCGAAACTCGCGAAATGTGCTGATGTTGAAGCGGAGAAGTACTTGATTCAATATCGGCGTAAGTCAAGTACACTTGAGTTCTTCATCAAACTATACGCGAGAAAGAGCGGTTCCAAAAAGCGCCGATCAGGCGCCGGAAATCCGAGCCCCAGGAGAGGGCGCCGACGCACGAAACCGAGTGGTCCCAGTTTGTTTCCCGACGACTAATCAAGCTACTGACGACTCGACCGACCCATTTGTGCAACCCACTTCGACTTCGTACGTTGCAGCGGCCGAACCAAACGGGCGACTGCCGAAGGAAGAATCGGTCCGATGTTGCCTCTATCCGACAATTCGTCCGCTGTTCGGCCTAGTCAGTTCGAT
>JBGQCZ010000492.1:0-4805 GCA_041495645.1 Gemmataceae bacterium
CGATGCCGACACGGGCGAACCGCTGATTGGTCGCCCCGGTTTTGTCGCGGCTCTCAAGCTCATGCAGCGGCTGCAGGCCTGCCGACTTCCTGGGACAAGCGCCCAACCGATCGACGCCTTTCGCGCGGGAAACGCGGTACTCGCCGTCGCCACGCTCGCTGACGTCGCGCGACTGCAGGAACCCGGCAGCCCGGTGCGAGACAAGTTTGCCGCGTGCCGAATTCCCGGCAGTGATTCGATCTACGATGTGGCTGCCAAAAAGTTTGTCCCCGCTCATGGCAACGATGGAAACGTCATGCCCTTTCACGGCCATGGCGGCTGGATGGGTGGATTGGCAACTGGGGGAGCCGAGGTTGCGGCAGCAACCGATTTGTTGCTGTTCATGGCCAGCCCGAAAATCAGTCAGGAAATCGTCTGCGAGCCGGCTTGGGGCGGCGGGCCGACGCGGATGAGCCATCTCAACAATCGCGCCGGCTGGCACAACTACGGTCTTTCCTCGGCCAACACGGTCCAACTGATCGCTGTTCTCGACTCCTACTACAGTTCGACGCTTCTCAATCCGACATACTGTTTGCGCGTCTCGGATCGGGACGGTTACGTGAAGGCCTTCGCGCAGCGTGTAACGGCTGGACTGCAACAAAACCAACCGGCCGACGCGGTGATGAAAGACGTAGCGCAGGCTTGGCGCGATCTCGGCAAGAGCAAGGACAAAGCAACCCACTTGCGCGATTACCGCATGAGCCAGGGGTTGCGCTAGCGGCGGCCGGCCTCTCGCAGTAAACTCCTGCATAACCACTGCCGGAGTTCAGCAGATATGCCCCCGTCGCTCTCCTATTCCCACGGCGCATGTTCCGAGCCACTGCTCGGCCAAACCATCGGCGAGAACCTTCGTCGCGCTGTCGAGCGCTTTCCGAATGGCGACGCGCTCGTCGTACGCCATCAGCGCTACCGCGCCAACTACCGCCAGCTTTGGGAGGCAACTACTCGTTTGGCGCGGGCGCTGTTGGCGCTTGGCGTCGGCAAAGGCGACCGCGTCGGCATCTGGGCTCCGAATCGCTTCGAATGGGTCGTCATCCAGTATGCCACGGCACGGATCGGCGCGATCCTCGTCAACATCAACCCCGCTTACAAGTCGACCGAACTCGAATACGTCTTCAATCAAGCCGGCGTCAGCATGTTGCTTCTGGCGCGCGGCTTTCGCCAAACGGACTACCAGGCCTTGCTGAAACAAGTGCAACCGCGCTGCCCGCAATTGCGCCAGACGTTTGTTCTCGAAGACGATTGGGAGCGTTTGCTGGACGCTGGCCAGAACTTGCCGGATGCGACGCTGGCCGAACGCGAGAATTCGCTGCAGTTCGACGACGCCATCAACATTCAATACACGTCGGGCACGACCGGCTTTCCCAAGGGCGCGACCCTTTCGCATCACAACATCCTGAATAATGGCAACTTTATCGGCCGCCAACTTCGCTATTCCGAATCCGATCGCGTTTGCATTCCCGTGCCGTTTTATCACTGTTTCGGCATGGTGCTGGCCAACCTTGCCTGCACGTCGCACGGCGCTTGCATGGTTGTGCCTGCCGAGTGCTTCGATCCGCTGGCCGTGCTTGAAACCGTACAGGCCGAGCGTTGCACATCGCTGTACGGCGTGCCCACGATGTTCATCAGCGAGCTGGATCATCCGCGTTTTGCCGAGTTCAATGTGTCGTCGCTGCGAACGGGCATCATGGCCGGCGCTCCCTGCCCGGTCGAATTGATGAAGCGAGTCGTGACCACGCTGCACATGCCGGAGGTCGCCATCGGCTACGGCATGACGGAGACTTCGCCGATCTCAACGATGAGCGCTTGCGACGATCCATTGGAGCGCCGCGTCGGCACGGTCGGCCGCGTGTTTCCGCACGTTGAAATCAAGATTATCGACCCGGAGACCGGCGCGATCGTGCCGCACGGCGCGTCCGGCGAACTCTGCACCCGCGGCTACTGCGTGATGATCGGCTATTGGAACGATGAAACAGGCACGCGTGCTTCCATCGACGCCGCCGGCTGGATGCACTCCGGCGATCTGGCGACCATGGACGCCAAAGGCTACGTGAACATCGTCGGCCGAATCAAGGACATGATCATCCGCGGCGGCGAGAACATTTCTCCTCGGGAGATCGAGGAGTTTCTGCACACGCATCCGGGCGTGAGCCAGGCCCAAGTGATCGGCGTTCCGAGCACCAAGTATGGCGAAGAGGTCATGGCCTGGATCATCCTGAAACCCGATGTCGCCCTTTGCGCCGACGAACTGACCCGCTTTTGCACGGGCAAGATCGCGACCTTCAAGGTCCCGCGTTTCTGGAAATTGGTCGAGTCGTTCCCAATGACCGTGACCGGCAAGGTGCAAAAATACCGCTTGCGCGAACTGGCGGTTCAGGAATTAGGTTTGCAAGGTGCTGCGGGGGTTAAGACGGCATGAAATGGAAAAGTCAGCCTTTATACATCCCTTTGTCCGCGATGTAGGCCGCGACGGCGCTCGGCACGAAATAGCGGATGCTCCTGGCTTCGGAAACGCGGCGGCGCAGGTCGCGGCTGGCGATGTCGATCAGCGGGATTGAGATGACTTGCATGTGCAGAGGTATTTCACTCGGCAGTTTGATTGCTGTGCGGAGCTGCTCTGGCGACCAGATATCCCATCCCGGCCGCGCGGTCACAAGTAGCGAAGCTTGTTTCACAATGCGAACCGGATCGTGCCATGTCGGCAGGTCCGGCAGGCAGTCGGAGCCAATAATCAAAGACAGTTCAGCGTCCGGGTCTGATTGTTGCAATTCGGCCAGTGTGTCCGCGGTGAAGCTGGGTCCGGGCCGACCCTTCTCCAACTCATCGACTCGAAAAGCGCGATGGCCCGCAATCGCCAATTGAATCATGTCCGAGCGCCGATCGAAGGCCGAGATTTCCTGGTCCAACTTGTGCGGCGGACGGGCGGACGGCACGAACCGAACTTGGTCCAGTTTCGCTTGCTCGCGGCACTGCTCGGCGATAATCAGGTGCCCGAGATGAATCGGGTCGAACGTCCCGCCAAATACACCGACCTTCATGTCACGTTCCTCAAGACTCTAACCACAGGGTCACAGAGGGATTATCTCCGAAGTAGAACGGAATAGATTCCGTTCTACCACTGCGGTCAGTCAATTGAACGCAAATACTCGGCAGCTTGCTCCGGCGGCACGGGGTTGATGTTGAGTCCCGTGCCGCATTCGAAGCCGGCAATCCCCGTCAATCGCGGCAAAATCTCCATGTGCCAATGATAATGCGGCAAGTCGGGCGCAACCAACGGCGTCGTGTGGATAAATGCGTTGTAGGGCGGATCGTCCAGGCCCAAGTCGAGCATGCGCAGGATGCGGTGATACAACTCGCCGAACTCAGCTAGTTCGTCCTCATCAGCCCGATCGAAATGGCTGCGGTGGTCTGTGGGCAAGATCCATACTTCGCACGGGAACCGGCTGGCATACGGCGAGAATGCGACGAACCGCGGAGATTCAGAGAAGATTCTCAATCCCGCGGCGCGCTCCTGATCGATCAAGTCGCAAAAGATACATGTTTTGTTCGACTCGAAATGCCGCAGGCCGCCTTCCATCTCTTGCCTCACTAACTCCGGAGTCCACGGCAAGCCGACGAGTTGCGAATGGGAATGCTCCAAAGACGCGCCGGACGCCGCACCGTGGTTCTTGAACCAGAACGGATACAAGTCGGGCCGTTCGACTCGCCAGTGACGCATTCGCGATGCGAGTGCGCGGATCAAGTCGGCCACGTGATCGGCGGAGCATCGTGCCAGATTCGCCTCGTGGTTGGGGCATTCAATCACCACTTCGTGACGGCCGGCAGCCGGACCGCCGATGAGCAATCCATCGCTGCGCGCGCGGAACGGGCCTTCGCCGCGAATCGCCGGAAACGTATTCGGCACCAGGCGCACCCGCCATTCACGTGTCTCCGGAACTTGAAGAATGGCGGGAGGCGTGAGATGTTCGTTGCCCGCGCAAAACGGGCATTGGCTCAGACGGTCCACCGGTGCGCTTTCGCCAACTTCCTGCGGCCGGCCGAGCCGGTCCGTCGAGATAAGCACCCAACGATTGACGATGGGGTCTTTCCGCACTTCCGGCGCAGACAACGGCCGGATGCGAAATTGCGGAACGCGAAAGAAAAGCTCGCCCATGCGGGCCGTTATATGATTGCGGCCCTGCGCGCAAAGCCGCAAGCGGCTATGATGAATTGGATCGGCGAAAAAGGGCAATGACGGAGTCAAGATGAAACGCGAACAAGCCACCCTCGGCGGAGGTTGCTTCTGGTGCTTGGAAGCAGTTTTCGAACAGCTCAAAGGCGTTGACAAGGTCGAGTCCGGCTATTGCGGCGGCGCCAAGGATTCGCCAACTTATCAGCAAGTGTGCAACGGCAACACCGGTCACGCCGAAGCGGTGCAGGTAACGTTCGACCCCGCAATTGCCTCGTTTCGTGAAATCCTGGACGTGTTCTTCGCGACCCACGATCCGACCACGCTGAACCGCCAAGGCGCGGACGTTGGCACGCAATATCGCTCGGCGATTTTCTACCACTCACCCGATCAGAAAGCCGCGGCGGAAAAGACCATTGCCGAGTTGAACGCCGAACAGATTTGGGACCGGCCGATCGTGACCGAAGTTGTGCCACTGAAGACTTTTTTCAAAGCCGAAGACTATCATCAAGGCTACTTCCGCGAGAATTCCAGCCAGCCGTATTGTCTCGGAGTCGTTTCGCCGAAGGTGGCGAAGTTTCGGCAGAAGTTTGCGGAC
>JBGQCZ010000493.1:0-4799 GCA_041495645.1 Gemmataceae bacterium
GGCCCCTTCGTCCGATCGCCTCGCGTGCGCGCATTTCTGGGAGGTTCAGGTCGTGATTGCTTCAATGCGGAACTCGCGGATTGGTTCGCTGCCCAACTCGGTTCTCAACCGGGTTTTCAACTCAATTCCCAACCCACCCCACCACTCACCTCACCACCCACTCCACCACTCCACCACTCATCCAACCACTTTCTCCACAAAGTTTTTGATGGCGCGCCGCGGGGATGTTAACACATGGATTGGCAACGAGTTGCGCGCCAACACGGCCCAGGGCAATTGTGAAGAAAAGTTGGATTCAGTTTGGTTCCGAGTTGGTTTTTCGAGTCGGGACCGAGTCGTGGCGGCGGGCTCAGGGGAAGGCGGCGTCGGTCAGGCCGACGTTGAAGCGCAGATCGGTGTAGCTGAAGCACTCGACGAGGTCGCCGCGGCGGTCGAAAGCCTCGTAGCGAATGGGCAGGTTCGTTTCCCTATCGAAGTAAACCAGCGTGCGCGGATGCTGGTTGACGCAGTCCGAGCGCGGGTCGATCACGTCGAAACGTACGCAATTGCGGCGATGGAATTCGACCTCGGCGACCGTGATTTGAACTGCCCGCTTGATCTCTTGCGCGTGGGCCGCAACCAGGCGTTCGATCAGATTGCCGATTCCGGCTTCGGTGATGCTGTGCCGAGTTCCACGCAGGGCCTTCGGATCGCGCGGGTCCATCGTGACGTAGCCAACGAGGCCAAGCGCTCCGCCGCTTTTCGCCTTGATCATGCCGTTGTTTTTGCCCGCGACGTAGGACGCTTCCTTGCCGGCCACCGACCGCGGCGCCATGAACTTTACGTTGACGCTGAACGGCTGCGAGCGAACCTTCATTGTCGCGACTTGCTCCTCCTGCATCGCGCCGTCGATTCGTTCGCGCTTGGTCAACGTGCATTGATAATCGCGGACGCGGGCAAAAGTCTCGCGGGCGGCGGTGATCCAAAAGCCCAACAAATCCGTTTCGCCGGTGGGGGCCGGTTGCGAAACGAGCACCGGGTCCGCGGCGCCGGCGGGAATCGACTTCCCGGCGGGCTGCGAACCTCCGGCGAGAATCAACACGCCAGTCAGGCACAGCAACGGAAGCAGCGAACGGCTCGGACGCGCCATTGGGGGTCCTCCCTGCGCGGAAAACGCCTTCTCCCCCGATTCTTTCGGATACACGTTTTGATCGGACGCCGCAACGGAATTCCGAAACTCAACCCGCTTCGGCCTCGGCATCGCATGACAATCGGCCGCTGCGTCTCGCACCGCCAACCCAGCTTGCCGATCTTCCGCCGACTCGGGTCATTCGAAGAAGTGAAAATGGATAAGATGCCAACGGAGCCTCCCATGAACCCCAAGCTGCGATTGCGAACCATCGTCTCGGCGCCGTTCGATGAGAACACTTATCTCATCGGCTTGTCCGACCGCCGCGAGGTGCTGATCGTCGACCCGGGCTTCCAGCCGGAGTTGATTCTGCAGCAACTGGCGGATGACGACCTGACGCCCGTCGCGATCTTGAACACGCATGGTCACGTGGATCACATCGTCGGCAATGCGGCCATGAAGCAAGCGTTTTCCAACCTTCCGATTATCGTCGGAGCGGGCGACGCCGCCATGCTTACCGACGCGAACTTGAACATGAGCGCTCCGTTCGGCCTACCAATCACGAGTCCGCCCGCGGATCGGCTCGTTCACGATGGCGACAAGTTCGAATTCGCGGGACTGGAGTTGGAAGTGCTGGAAATCCCGGGCCATTCGCCCGGGCACGTGCTTTTCGTCTGGCGCGGCCAGCCGGTCGTTGTAATTGGCGGCGATGTGTTGTTTCGCGGCAGCGTGGGCCGCACCGATTTACCGGGCGGCAGTTTCGACATGCTCAAGAGCGGAATTCATACGAAACTCTGGCCGCTGCCGGACGATACCGTGGTCTATCCGGGCCACGGCCCGGCAACGACGATCGGACACGAGAAGCGCACGAATCCGTATGTCGGTGGGGGCTGAGTTTCGCGCACGCCGTTTTGAGCGTGCGCGAAACGTGAACGGAAAGGCTTACCCTTTCTGAGCCATCAGTTCTTCCTTCTTCGGGTCCCACAACACTTTCTTGCCCGTGCGATAGGACATGTTGGCGAGGTGCGCGGCGGTGATCACGCGGTGGCCCAACTCAATCGTGGAGTTGGGCTGCTTGCGGCTCTTGCAGCATTCGAGCCAGTTCTTCATGTGGGCGGGGCCTTCGTACTCCACCTTCCACGAATCGATTGGCTTGAGATTAGCGGACGGCTTGTCGATCGTGTCGTAAACGAGCACTTCCTTGTCCGCGTCGGCCCAAAGCGTCCGCTTGGTGCCATAGAAAGTCGCGCCGACGCCGTCGTAGCCGTTCACGAATTCGACGGCGAAGGTGGCGGCGAACTTGCCGTAGTCCCACACTCCGTGGATCACGTCGGGAGTCTCCCAATGCTTGAAGTGATAATTGCCGCCGTTGGCGACCACGCTCTTGGGACCGGTTTCCACGCCGCCGAGCCACTGCACGATGTCCAATTGATGCGCGCCGATGTCGGTCATCAGCCCGCCGGCGTAGTCCCAATACCAGCGCCAGGCGAAGTAGCGATGCGGGTCGAACGGGCGCGACGGTGCTTTGCCGAGGAACGTCTTCCAGTCGATCTTGGCCTTCTTGGTGTCGAAATCCTTGGGCGGGGCGAATGGATCTTTCTTGACCCAATTGCGGCAATCCCAAACCTTGACCCAAACCAGGTCGCCAAAATCCTTCGACTGAATCACCTCGCGGCAGCGCTTCCAGTGATCGCCGGAGTGCCGTTGATTGCCGACCTGCACGATGCACTGTGTCTTGCGCACCATCGCGACCATCGACTTGCCTTCCTCGATGTTCTTCGAGAGCGGCTTTTCGATGTAGGTGTCCTTGTTCGCGTCCATGGCCGACTTCAGGCAGTCGTGATGCCAGTGGTCAGGCGTAGCGATGATAACCGCGTCCAGACCTTTGTGTTCGAGAAGTTTGCGGTGGTCGGCGTAGGTAGCCGTGAGCGGGCGATACCAGGTTCGTTTCAGGTCGGCGAGGGCTTGGTCGATGCGGAACTCGGCGATGTCGCAGACGGCGACGATGTTCTGGCCCTGCTTGGCGGCCTCACGCATGAGCGAGCGGCCGCGGCCGCCGGAACCGATCAAGCCGACGTTGAGTTTTTCGTTGGCGCCATGGACCCGGTTGTAGGCGAGGGCCGACAGTCCGAGGGCAGCCGAGTTACGGGAAAAGTCGCGGCGAGTCATGGTCATGGGATAGGCTCCAGAGAGTGCCGCTTGCGGCTGTGCGCGCGGCGCGCGCACAGCCGCAAGCGACGACGCGGTTATTTCAGTTCCTTGAATTTGATGTTCTTGAAAGTGACTTCCATCGGGTTCTTGGTCACGTGTAACTGGAATGCGATGATGCCTTCCTCCGGCATTTTCTCGAAGTCGTCGTCCACCGTCACGACGCCATTCACCGAGATCGTCACATGCTTGCCCACGCACTTGATGTGGTAGTCGTTGAAATCGTCCTTTTTCAGCTTGGCATTGACGGCTTTGGCGTCGGCCTGTTTCATCATCCCGCCGAACAATTCGCCGTAAAGGCAGCCCCAATATCCCGCACCGATGTCGCATTGCGGGCCGGCCACTGTGAATTTCTTCGCATCGGCCAGCTTGCTCCGAATCTGCACCCCGCTGTTAGCATCTCCGCCGCCGGACAGTTTCACCTGGCAGGTCAATTCAAAGTCCTTGTATTTCGTCTTGCTGCACAAAAAGGTGTTGGACTTGAGCCCTTCTTTCGGCGATGCACCAATCACGGTCTCGCCTTCGATTTTCCAGTAGTCCTTCAAGCCTTCCCAGTTATCGTCTTTCAAGAAATCGTCGGCGTGAGCTGTGACAGAAACGAGAGCCAGGAAGGGCAATGCCAAGAGAATCTTGCGCATGGGGGAGGTCTCCAAGGTGTGGATGCGGGGTGGAACTTGCGGCCATTGTATGGGATTTCAGCGGTTTGACGGATCAGGCATCGGAATCGATTCCGGTTGTTCCAGTTGCTCGTCGCGCAGCGCCACCCAGATCTCGCCGAAGCGATCGATCTGCTCGATTTCCAATTGCCCTAGGCGAATCATTTCCAGCACGGCGAGAAACAGTCCGACCAGCCGGCTGCGAGTGAAGGGCGGATGGAAAAGATCGCGGAAAGTGCAGCGATTTTCCCGCTGCAATTGCTGGCGAATCTGGGCTTGATAGACGTGCTGCGGCGTGTCGTCGACGATGATGGGCGAGGGTTGCAGCGTCTCAGCTTCGCGGAGGATGCGGCCAAAAGCGCTGACCAGGTCCCACAACTCGACAGGTCGCAACGGCGGCGGGCCGTCGATTCGCGGCATGTCTTCCACTGCCTCGCGCGTCAGCCGGGTGCCCTGTTCCTCGGCCCGGCTCTCCAACATCGCCGCCGCGTCCTTGTATTTGCGGTATTCCACCAATTGCTTGACCAGTTCCAGCCGCGGATCTTCCTCCTCGACCACCGCCAGCTCGACTCCCGCCGGGAGCAGCATCTTGCTCTTGATCTCCATCAGCGTGGCAGCCATGACCAGAAATTCGCCGGCGCGATCCACGTCGATTTGGCTGATGACATTCAAGTATTCGACAAACTTATCCGTTATCTTCGCGATGGGAATATCGAGAATATCGACCTCGTGCCGCTTGACCAAAAAGAGAAGCAGGTCGAGCGGTCCGCGAAAGGCATCGAGATCGACTTGAAGGTCCATGGCGCAACCGTTCGTTTAACCGCGAC
>JBGQCZ010000494.1:0-4782 GCA_041495645.1 Gemmataceae bacterium
CGAGGTCACCTTTCGCGCGGTGATGGATGAGAGTTTCGGTCGGGGTGCAGCCGGGCGCGCAGCAATTCGTCCAGATTGTGTTTGCGACAAATGACCCAGCTCAGCCAAGCGGTAAGATTGACGTTGTGGTGCAAAGGGTGAAGGGTGCCGTTTTTGCTAGCCCAAACTCCGTGATTTTCGGCGCGGTGCGTTCCGGACAAAGAACCGCCCGGATTGTCGAAGTATACGACAACGGGATCGGGGATCGCCGCGTCAACAGTGTTCGGAGTCTGAATCCGGACCGATTCGAGATTCGATCGCTTTCGATACCGGACTTGCGTGAACAAAAACCGCATGATTTTGCAGGTCGTCTGATCGGTCGATTCGAAGTCATTCCGCGCGTTGATCGAATAGGACCGCTGGATGGCGACGTGGAACTAGAATGTTCAGGCGACCAACGTTCGAAGGTGTCAATCCCGGTCACGGGCAATATCAGCTCGGATGTGGCATGCTATCCGTCAACGGTCGTCATTCCTCGCTTCGGGGGCGAGCAGTTCGTAGATTTCATTGACGTTCTTCTGGTTCATCGCGAGGGCCATCCATTCCAGGCTTTCTTGGAATCCGTGCCAGTAGGGCTGACAGCGACGATTCTACCTACCGAGCGCGTTGGGCAGACAGTGCTGCACGTCAGATGCGAAAAGAACTCTACGACCCCCGCTGATGCCATTCAGCGTTCCGTTATCCGAATTCGAACGACATCGATGAAGGGCCCTGCCGAAGATCACGATGTTATTGTCGTTCATCCCAGGCGCGATTCATGAAGCGATGGATTTCGAACCGTCGAGCTGGCTTAAGCCTCATCGAGGTGCTGGTTGTCATTGGAATAATGGGATTGCTGATGGGGCTTCTCCTTTCAGGAATCCAAGCAGTTCGCGCTGCGGCCGCGCGAATCGCGTGTGCTAACAATCTTCGGCAGATTGGTCTTGGATGCGTCCACTACGCGGACACCCAGGGCCGCTTGCCACCAGCATATTTGCATACCCGAGACTTCGGCGGCCGAGGTGTTGAATTGCCGTGGCAGGTGCTGATGTTGCCATATGTCGAGCAGCAGCCCCTTTGGAATTCCGCGCAAGCCGCCTATGACCTCTCATTCGGCTACAATAACCCTCCACATATCGGGCTGGTGACCATCGTAAAAACCTATGTTTGCCCGTTGGATGGTCGCCTGTCGGCCCCTTTGTCTGACGATCAGGGTTACACCGCTGCGTATGGCTCATATGTGGGCGTTGCGGGAAGTGGAGCTGGACCCGATGGAGCAATGCGGGATAAGAGAGGCGTGAGGTTCGCAGAGATTACTGACGGACTAAGCAATACTCTCCTCGCAGGCGAGCGTCCGCCGATTGCAAGGTACTTGTCGGGAAGTTGGTATACACTCGATGTTCCGAGTCAGTTTTGGTCAAACGGATATTCGTATCTGCCAAGCCTGTCTGTGGCATGGTCTCATAATGAAGGCCCTTGCCGAGCTCCGTTCTATTTCGGTCCCGGTCGAATCGAGAATCCATGCGATAGCCACCATTTTTGGAGCTTGCATTCAGGCGGGGCCAACTTTGTATTCGTGGATGGATCGGTACACTTCTTACGGTATTCGGCCCGGGACATTCTTCCTTCCCTCGCAACTCGCGCCGGCGGTGAGGTGGTTTCGCATTTTGACTGAGGCATTGAAATCGCATCTGGACAACAGACAAAATAGGTCGACAGAAATGATGCCGGTTCGGTTTTTTCCGAACTTCTGCGGCGACCGGAAAACGGGGAATCCGACGGCTCGGTCCATTTCCTCAGATACTCCGCCGATTCGATCCTCCCCGCGTTGGCCACGCGCATGGGCGGCGAGACGGTCAGCGTCCCGGAATGAATGTTGACTCGATTTGTAAACATTAGTTCACTATACATTTTTCGCACCGGCTGAATTCTCAAAACAGGCGCGAACGCGAAACGCGGTTGAGCCGCGCATTTGGAGTTCGTGCGCGGCAAATGGAATGACGTAACTATTTCACCATTAATAAGTTACATAGATGATTGAGAAACGAACATAGGCCCGAAATGTGTCGTTTTGGTGCAATTCTTGGCCGCGGACACGACGTGCGGCGAGTTCCCAACTTGCCCGGTTCCCCAAAACCAACATGGTTGGAGTTTCTAAGGCGCACTATTTGGGCGCGCGCCAGTTGGCGGCCTGACGGCCTTACGGTTTCCCAAGCTGAAGACGCATGGTTTTCCAGGCCCGTCTTGCTGGAAGTGCACCCGCAGGCTACCATCGCCCACCATGAAGGATGTCGCCGGCGATGCCGACGGATTGGCCGAGGTAGGCTTTTTGCAACGCCCGCTCTGGGCCCTGGTGCTGATTGCGCTGGTCGCCGTCCAAGCCGTCGCCACGCTCGGCCTGTTCGGGTCAAATCGATCGTGGCGGAATCTCACCGACGACCGGCCGATCATGAACGGCCGCCATCCCTTGCACCTCTATCACGGTTTGCTCGGCGCCCAGTCGTGGCGCGAAGGCGGGTTCGGCTCGTGTTATGACCCAGCGTTTCAAGCCGGTTATCCCAAGACGCCTATTTTCGATTCCGGCAGCCGGCCGGCGGAATTATTCCTGCTCTTGGCGAACGATCGGGTCGCCGCCTACAAGATCGGGCTGGCTCTGTGCTGCGTGTTCGTGCCGTTGGCGTTTGCAGCGGCGGCCCGCCTCCTGGAGCTTGGTCCCGCAACCGCGTGCCTTGCGGCGCTGCTCGGCGTATTGACGTGGTGGATCGCACCGGTGCAGAGAATTCTTGGGCAGGGTGATCTCGACTGGCTGTTGGCTGGGTTGATGCTCGTGCTCCATGCGGCGCTGGCCGTTCGCTTTCATCGGGGCGGAGGGCCGCTGGTTTGGTTTGGTTTGTTTCTGACTGCGGCGCTGGGTTGGCTTCTCCACCCGGTCCTTTGGCTGGGTTTCGGTCTGCTGTTCGTGCCGTTCTATGTCTGCGTCGCATTGAGGCATCACTGGATCTGGAACCTGGCGATTCTGTTTGCCTGGAGCGGCGGACTGCTGGTCAACTGCGCGTGGTTGAGCGACTGGCTATGCCATTGCTGGATCCAACGGCCGATGTCGATTGCGCCGACCGAACAAGTGAAGAGCAGCCTGATGCAATGGTGGTACGTGGATGTGGGAGTGGAACAACCGGAGCGGTGGCTGGCGGCGTTGTTGCTCGGCGGCGGATCTATTGGCGTCGTGGCGCTCTTGGCACGACGACGGGTCGCGGCGGCGTGCACGATAGGCGCAACGGCCATTTTGTTGCCGGCGCTGTCGGCCGGGAGCGGATTCTGGGAACCGCTCGAGAATGTCGGGTCGGCAAAGCTCTTGGTATTGGCACTGGCCTTCGCGACGTTGCCGTGCGCGGCCGCGTTCACGGAACTTGGCGCGGTGCTCAGCTGGGTTACGCGCAGCCGGCTGCGGGGAACAACTCTCACCGTGATTTGTCTCGCGGTACTGTTTGGATGGCGACGCGAGGAACTTGCGACACTGTTGCAGCAGTCGGCGGTACCAAAACCGTTTCAATTGGGTTTGACGGACGAGCAAGAATTGCTCGTCAAGACAATTCGGGCCTCGACGCGGCCAGACGCCCGCATTCTTTGGGAAGAGCGGCCCGATCATCCGGCGCCTACTTGGACGGCGCTGCTGCCGGCACACACCCAGCGGGCCTTTCTGGGCGGCCTGGATCATGAGGCAGGCGTCGACCATATGTTTGCTCGGCTGTCGTCGACGCATCTGGCGGGCCGACCCTTGGCCGAATGGCGCGACGCCGAATTGGCGGAGTTTTGCGATCGCTATAACGTCGGCTGGATCGTTAGTTGGTCGCCCGAGACAGCGGGGCGTTTCCGTGCCTGGTCGGCGGTGGAGCCTGTCGTCCCGCTGCGCGACGCCGGTCCCGGATGGCTGCTCGCGGTAAGACGCCACGCCTCATTCGTGCTGAAAGGAAAGGCGCGCTTAGTGCAAGCCGATGCGGGCCGAATCGCCTTGGCCGATGTGGAACCGCAAGACGGCGAACTGGTGCTGTGCATGCACTACCAAGATGGATTTCACGTCTCACCGGGTCCCGTGTCCATCGAGCGCGTTTTGGACGCCCACGATCCGATCCCGTTGTTGCGGCTGCGCTTGCCAGGGCCCATCCTGCGCCTGACTCTAACCTGGGGGAAGCCGTGACAGCGACCCTCAAAAATCCGTTGTGCCTTTCTTGATGAGCCGCAGAATCTCATTCGCCAATTCCTTGCCGATGATGAGCGTGTTGATCAACTGGTCTTGAGCGCAGCGGAGAATCATCTGGGCCCGGTTTCGATGCGACGCAATCACCACGACCCCAGGCGCCTTGGGAACCTGGCGTTGTGCGCATTCTCGAACGTGACCCTGTTTCATTCCCGTCCAGCGATCGCCGTTCATTTCAGCGATGCGATGTTTCAACGAATCGGGGCATGCTTTCCGGGGAATGATGATGCCGCTCATGTCGCCCAAGACGTGTTGCAAGTCTTGCGGCGTCAGGTCGCCTTGGTTGATTCGCTCCGTGAGAAAAATGCCGCGGCGCCTGGAAATGGGCACTCCCACGCCGGTGAGAATGGTGTCCAGCCGTTGAACCAGCGGTTCGCCGCCTTTGGCACTCGTTATTGCGGGGTCGCCAAATATCGCCCGATAACCCTTGCCCAGCAGCAAAAAGCGGCGAATTTGCTGGACTTCGTGTTCGGCAAACAAATGCGGAATGAATGCATAAACGCCTGCGA
>JBGQCZ010000495.1:0-4782 GCA_041495645.1 Gemmataceae bacterium
AACGGCCGGCAGTCGACCGGGCATCATGGCGAGTTCGCCGGGTTAGATGAAATGTCGAGACTATCCCCTATCCGACTATCGGCATTCGGGGAAGCCGAACTTGAGGGATTTTCCGATTATGCGGAAGCGATCAGATCTGATACGCCTTTGAGGATCAATCCGAGACCGGTCAGATTCACCAGAATCTCGACGCCCCCCACGATCATCCCGCCCACCGCGTGGCGAATGCCCATATCCTCGGGCTTGCGGTGGACTTGCCGCCATCCCAGGTACCCAAACAGCATGCCAGCGATGCCCAAGGGGAGGCCCAAGATCGGCAACAAGCCCCAGCAGGTACACTTCCAGGCGAATTTGGCGTGCCAATTGGCGATGGGTTTGGAGAGCGTCATCACCGCCTCATCGGAGGCGCGAATGCGACGCGGGCGGCTCGACTCGCCGGACACGTCCGGACGGGGAGAGCCCTGGACCAAGGTGCGTGCCATGAATGATAGATAATCGGCTGGCGGCCGAAGGTCAAGACAGGGGAAATAAGCGAAGGGTGGAAGCGGGGCAACCTCGCCGGCAATTTCATTGGCCCCGAAAATGTGCTAGGTATCAGTTAGGCCCGGTGTAAGCCTTACACTTAGTCCAACCGATTCCTTCGACCGTTCGCCGGAGGCGAGCGGCCCTGCCTTGCCTGTTGTACCATGCGGCCCGTCTTGAGCCGTCAGAGGAAGTGTCCATGCCCGCCCCCGCCAACGTTCTCGATTTCCTCGAACTGCTCGTGAAGAGTCAGGTCCTCGAGAAACGGCAAATCGACACCTACGTTCATCAACTTGCCAGCCAGTCGGCTCAACCCGCGAATCCTAAACAGCTAGCGCAGATGATGGTCCGCGACGGCCAGCTCACCAATCTACAAGCCGGTTTGCTTCTCCGCGGCAAGTATAAAAACTTCTTCATCAGCGGCAAGTACATGCTGATGGAGCATCTCGGCACCGGCGGGATGGGCAGTGTTTACTTGTGCGAGCATGTGATGATGCGTCGCCGCGTGGCGCTGAAGGTTCTCCCCACGGATCGCGTCAATGATCCCGTGACTCTGGACCGGTTCTTCCGCGAGGCGCGCGCCGTGGCCGCCGTCGACCACCGCAATATCGTCCGCGCCCACGACATCGATCGCGACGGCGACATGCACTTCCTGGTGCTCGAATTCGTGGATGGATCGAGCCTGCAATACCTCGTCGAAAAATTCGGCCCGCTGCCTATCGACCGCGCGGTGAACTGTATCCGCCAGGCGGCCGACGGCTTGCAGCACGCTCACGAATGCGGCCTCGTCCATCGCGATGTGAAACCCGGCAACCTGCTCCTCGACCGAATGGGAACCATCAAGATTCTCGATCTGGGGCTGGCCCGGTTCTTTGACGATGAATCCGGGCACACGCCGCACCCAAACGAAAACGCCAACGTGATCGGCACCGCCGACTATGTCGCCCCCGAGCAGGCCATCGATAGCTCCGCCGTCGATATTCGAGGCGACATTTACAGTCTTGGGGTAACGCTCTTTTATTTGCTCACCGGCCGAAGTCCCTACAAGGATGGATCGGTGTCGCAGAAGCTGATGTGGCACCAGATCAGCAAGCCCACGCCGATCACCGATTACCGGCCAGAGGTGCCGCGAAAGCTCGCGGCGGTTATCGAAAAAATGCTAGCGAAAGATCCGGCATTGCGCTTTCAGACACCGGAAGAACTCTACTTGGCGCTGGAACCGTGGGACAACGGCCCAATCATGCCTCCGGACGAGGAGATGCCGCGCCTCTGCGCCGCGTTGATGTCCGGTATCTCGACGGGAAGGCTGCCGCCGGTCACTCGCGTCATGCCGATCTCGGACGTTCGGCCCAAACCGAGCCGCTGGGCCGAGTGGACGGCTAACCCGAAAGTTCGCAACATTCTGCTCGTCGCCTTCATCGTGATATGTGCCGTGGGCGGCGCCGCCGCTGCCGTGCTCGCATCGCACTGACTCCGCTAGCGTCTTTGCACCTTGCGACTACAATTCCTTGCATGCCGCAATCCCTTCGTTACCTTGCCGCTTGCTGCCAGACCGATTTCGCCAACCCGCGTGACCGCGCCGGCATCAGCGAACACACCTCGCACATGCTCGCCATGATCGACCGGGCCGTGATCGGCTACGCCCCGTTCGGCGATGTGCGACTCGTCGTCTTCCCCGAATTCGCGCATGCGGCGCCCATTTACGACAACGTCGAGGAACTCACGGACAAGCTCGCCGTGCCGATTCCCAATGAACACACGGAACGCTATCAGACGAAAGCGAAAGAGCGCAAGGCATTCATTCAAACGGGTACCTTTTTGGAACGCGACGAACGCTGGCCCGGCGTCGTCTTCAACACGACCTGTTTGATCGGCCCGGATGGATTGCTCTACCGCTATCGCAAGACGCACCCGTGGATTCCCTGGGAAGTCCACGCCAGCCCGCACGATCTGCCCGGCTATGCCGACGAGATGTTTCCGGTGGCCGATACCGAAATCGGCCGCATCGGCTGCGCGATCTGCTACGACTGGCTTTTCCCCGAGGCGATCCGCCAATTGGCCCTCAACGGAGCCGAACTATTGGTGCGGGTTTCGGCGTATATGGACCCGTGGGGCGCGACCCCGCCCATGGATTGGTGGACGATCGTCAATCGCTGCCGTGCGCTGGAAAATATCGCCTTCGTGGTGGCCTGCAACCAAGGCGCGTGCGCGGAGAACTATCCGCCGTTCTCCTGGCCTGGCGGCAGCATGATCGTGGACTACGACGGCCGGCTGTTGTCCCAAGCCGATCCTGGTCCCGGTGAGAAGATCGTGGTGGCGCCGGTGGACGTGGACGCGCTGCGGGCGGAGCGCGATCGCCGCCAGGGACATCACTTGATGGGCCACCTGCGCATGGAAGCGTACAAGGGTTATGCCAGAAAAATTTACCCCGGCAGCGGCAGCCATCTGACGGTTGCGGGCAACGACGCGGCCATCGCCGAAGGCAAACGACGGTTCGATCAGCGGTAGGAGCGGACATGTCCGACAATGCATCATCAAACAACACATCTTCATCGTCGCGAAACAGCTTGCTGATGCTGGGAATCGGTTTGGTGATTCTGATTGTGCTAGTCATCATCGGTTGGCGCACGAACTCGTCGCGCAAGTCCGAAGTGAACATGGCGGAGATTCTGGATTTGAACAATCGCGGTGTGGCGTTCATGGAGCAGTTCGAGTATGCGAGCGCCGCCGCCGAGTTTGAGAAGATCGTCGCCAAGGCGCCGGATTGGATGCCGGGCCACGTGAATTACGCCATTGCCCTGTACAACCAGGGCGGCAGCGACATCGTGAAGAGCGGCGGTCAAAAACGCGAAGACGACAACATCCGCCGGGCCATTTCCATCTTTCGCCACGTGCTCGCCAACGAACCAGAAAATCCGCACGCTCACTTTTGCCTCGGATATCTGCTGTTGTATCAAACGCAAATTGAAGAAGCAAAAAGCCATTTCGAGGCGGTCGTGCGCGTCGATCCCGATGACCCGGGCGGGCTTTATCAGTTGGCCTATTGTCTGAGTCAATTGGACCCGGACAGCGAACGCGAGCGGATCATCGAGCTTTCGGAAAAAGCCCTGCAACGAAACCCGTATTTGAACGCCGCCAGTCAACTGCTGCAGGGAACATTACGGCCCACCGATCCGGTCCGAGCCCAAAAACTCCTGGATGAATCCGAACTGCTGCGGAATGCGACGAATCACCAAGTGATCGACCAAAAATACTCCGACCAGGGAACCAGGTACTCGCAAGTGATCGGCAGGCCGAAGCATTCGCTCACGGGTCCGGCGCCTTCACCGATTCCGCTCTTCGAGCCATGGAACAAGTTTCAGGTCAAGCTGGCGCCCGACACGCGCTGGGCGAAGGCCGAAGATTTCGGAGCGGGACCGGTCGGCGACTTTCGGCGATCGGTGCGCAAGCGATTCGGCGCGACCATCGTGCGGCTCGACTTCAACCGCGACGGCAAGCCCGATCTTTTTCTTCTCGGGGCGGTGGTGGAAAACGGCCAGGTGCGCGATTTACTGTTGCGCAACGACGGCGACGGCATATTCACCGATGTGACGGCCGCGGCCGGGCTGGGCGGATCGCGGCCCAGCCTCGGCTGCTGCGTGGGGGATTACGACAACGACGGCTACCCCGATATCTTCGTTAGCGGGGCCGGCGTGCAAAAGCTTTTCCGCAACAAGGGCGACGGCACGTTTGAGGATGTGTCCGCGAAGACCGGAATCGACAAACTCACCGACGTTTGCCTCGGTTGCCTGTGGGTGGATTTGGAACAGGACGGCGACCTGGATCTGGTCGTCGCGCGTTATTCCAACACGCCTGAAAATGCGCTCGCAGCGATGAAATCATCGTCCAAGCAGGGCGGTCTGGCCGTGTTCGTCAACATTGGCCGGCCGCACGTGGTCGTGCCCGGCCAGCCGTTTCGCGGCTTGAACACGGCGTTCCGACGCTATCCCGAACTGGAAAAGGCGATCGGCTCCGACAACGCGACCGTGGCCTTCGCCGCCTCCGATGCGGACGACGATCTGGACCTCGACCTGGTCATGCTCGAAGACTTCGCGCCCGTGTCGTTGGGAATTAACGACCGGCTGTTGCGCTTCCGCCGCGGCGCGCTTTCGGGAGCGATTCCGGCGTCGGCTTGGAACGGCGCACTTGTGCTCGACGTGGACCAAGACGAAAAGTCCGACCTGTTGCTCCTTGCCGAAGGCGCTCGCCCCACGCTCTTGC
>JBGQCZ010000496.1:0-4777 GCA_041495645.1 Gemmataceae bacterium
AAGCGCATCGGAACCACTCGCAGACCCGGAATACGCCGGCACCATTTGGCGGCCAAATCGTCGCTCATCGGCTGATTCTGACCGCTCGCGCTCAGCGGTCCGCCCGACGTGACGAACAAATCGCCAATCACCGAACGATCCAACCAATCGCGAAGCGCCTCCTCGTTACTGCGGATGACGCCGCCGGTTTGCACGAGCAACGCAGCGCCGCCGGCAAGCGTCGCGGTAGCCAAACCGTATCGTCGCGGCCAACGCAACAAATTGTCCAGCGCCAGCATGCTGCCGACTCCCGCCCAACGGCGAATTGCCCGTCGCAATACGAGCGTCAGAAGCCGAGTCAGTTGCGGGGCCAGAAACAACATCGCGGCAACGAAACAAAACAGGCTGGCCCACGTGCCCGAACTCGATGGGCGCAGGCAAAAATGAATGAGGCCCCCGGCGAGAACCATAGCCGCCGCCGGCAAGAGCGAGCGCCAACGCACCGGTCTCTCGGGCGATGCATCGATTCTTCGCAGAGCCACCATCGGGTCGACGCCGGCCGCCTGAGCGGCGGGAATCGTCGCGGCCAGAATCGATGCGAGCACGCCAACCGTCACGCCGCTCGTCCATAGCGTGAGCGAGAAAGCGGCATCAATTCCCGCCAGCGGCAGGAACATCTCCGACAATATGGCCTGGATCGGGCCGACGGCAATTTGCACCAGCCCGTACCCCAACGGCAAGCCCAATATGCCGCCGATCAGGCCGAGACCGACAGCTTCCGCCCAAAGCACCAACATGATCTGCGGACGCGTAGCGCCCAGCGAACGGAGGATACCCGAATCATGGCGTCGTTCCGCCACGCTCACGGACAGCACGTTGTAAATCAGCAACAAGCCCGCGATAATCGCACCGATTCCACACAACGAGAAGGCCGTCGTCAATCCCGCGAACATTTCGCCAGATCGATCATCGAGCGCTTTGCTGGTCCGAATTCGAGCGCCGCCGCCCACGATCTCCGACAGTCTCTCACTCACTTGCTGTTCATTCGCGTTGGGTTCGAGCGTCACATCGAGCCGGCTGACGCGGTCCGGCTGCCCGATGAGCCGGGCCAAGTCGGCGCGATCCATGACCAGGACTCGCCCCACCAAGACGTTGTCGACGTTATCGGCACTTTCAATTGTTCCTGCCGACACTAGGTGAACGGTCTTCCCGTCGAGAAGCAGTTCCAGTGCGTTTTCGCCGGCGTTGACTTCCTCGGCCAAGCGACAGCCCAATATGACCGGTATTTGACCTTGGAGCTTCGCCTTCGCGAAATCCGCGACTGCGTTCGACGAAAGTTGTACACGACTGCCCGACGATTGCACGTTTGCTAGATCGATTCCGATGACCATGACGGAAAGAGGTTGCCGGGCCGACAAGCGCGCCCGGCGGACAAGAATGGCTTCAACTTTTCTGATCCCGGGGATCTGGCGAAATTGCTTGGCCCAATGCAAGGGAACGCCGGTGTCGTCATTGCTGACACTGAAATCGGCCGCGCCCCCCAGGGGCGCGGCCGCGTCGCGGCCCGACTGCTGCACGCCGCGTTCCAAGGCCCGCGTCGCCGTCCACGTCGCCACTCCCAGCGCCAGGCATCCCAGCACCAGAATGGCCCGGGTCGGATGGCGACGCCAGTACCCCAAACTCAAGGCTCGCAGCAACGACGGCAATCCTGTCATCGCCTTCGCCTCTCGAAACGGGCCGAACTGTGCTTAGCGCGCCGCCGGGCGAATTACCAGGTCGCCGTGAATCGTCAACTCGTCCTCGACGCCGATGGCTCCTCCGGCGACGGAAAACGGCTTCATTCCAAATTCGCTTTGTTTAACCTTGAACCAGCCACGCAACCCAAATGCACCTGCTTGATTCGTCGCTACCGACTCCGCGAGGAAGCGCAGCGGGCGAGTCACGCCGTGCAGCGTGAATTGACCGTCAAGAATGTAGCGGCCGGCCGGTTCGTTCGGCGCCGCAAACATGGAGGTCACCGCAAACGTCGCTTGCGGGTGGTTTTTCACGTCGAGGCAATCCGCTCCGCGCATGTTGTCATTGACCTTGCGGGCGTCCGAGGCGGAGAATTCCGGATCCAGCCCCACATACCTGCGTGCCTGAGCCGTGTCGGCCGTAAACGTGGACATATCGAAGACCAGACTTCCCTTGCCGCCCACGGCCAGCGTGCCGGATGCGAGCTTTCCCTCCACGCCGTGATTGTGCCCCAACCGGTTGGTTCGCGTCACCTTGATGTAAACGCGGCTGGCATCTTTATCGACATCAAACGCGACCGGTTTCGGGTTTTCGGCACGAGCGGCCGAAGCGCCTAGACCGACAAGCGTAATGAGAACCAATCTCAGCCAAGGCAACTTTTTCATTTTGACCTCCATCAGAATATCCGGAGCGATTCCGGCGACGGAAGTTTCATATCACGAATGGGCAATTGGAACAAGCGACATCGCGAATTCGGCCTCTGAGTGGGCGATTTCGTCAACTTGAGGATTTCCCCCTCTGGCGAAATTGCTGCCTTTTGTGCAATCGGGGTCAATTGAGAAACTGGGGGATTTGCAATTTGAGACGGTCAAGCCTCCTCCAGATAGGTGTAGCCTTCCAGGCCGTTGTCGTAGAACTTCAAGAGTTGCCGCGATTCTTCGAGGGAAATGCGGCCAGCCTTCACGGCGCGTTCCACGTCCTTGCGCATCATGGAGCTGAGTTCCTCGGCCGAATACTGCACGAATTGCAGCACCTCGCGGACGGTATCGCCGCGGATCACATGGTCCACGCTGTAACCGCCGCCTTCCTCGTCCAAACTCACGTGCACCGCGTTGGTGTCGCCGAGCAGGTTATGCAAGTCGCCGAGAATTTCCTGATAGGCGCCGAGCAGGAAAGCGCCCAGGTAATAAGGGTTCCCGTCGTACGCGTGCAATTGCAGCGTGTTTCGCACGTCGCGCAGATCGATAAACTGATCGACTTTGCCGTCCGAGTCGCAGGTGATGTCGCCCAGCACTGCTTTCCGCGTCGGCGATTCGTTGAGCCGGTGAATCGGCATGATCGGGAACAATTGCTTGATCGCCCAACTATCGGGCATCGACTGGAACACCGAGAAATTGCAAAAGTACGTGTCGGAAAGCATCGTGTCGAGGCCGTTCAATTCCTCCGGCACGTAGTCGAGATCGCGGACGATGCGCTGGAGCTTGCGGCCGACGGCCCAGAACAGCCGCTCGGCCAACGCCCGGAATTCGATCGACAAATATCCGAGATTGAACAGGTTCAGCGTGTCGTCCACGGCTTTGAGAGCATCGTGGAAACTCTCCTGACAATTCTTCTTGGACAGGTCGCGGTGAATGGCGAACAGATCCTGAATCGGCTGCGGGGCATCGGCTGCCAACTCTTCGGGCACCTCGCAACGATCGAAATTGCTTGTGCCCAACACGTCGAACACCAGCATGCTGTGGTAGGCAACGACCGCCCGGCCGGACTCGGAAATGATCGTGGGATGCGGGATGCCGACTTCATCGCACACGCTTTTCACTCGGAAGACGACGTCGTTGGCGTATTCTTGCAACGTGTAGTTGATGGACGATTCGAAATCGGTCTGCGAGCCGTCGTAGTCGATGCCGAGTCCACCGCCGACGTCGAGGAACTTCAGCCCGGCGCCGCAACGCGCCAATTCGGCGAAGACACGTGACGCCTCCGTGAGCGCTTCCTTCACCTTGCGAATGTTCGTGATCTGACTGCCCAGGTGGAAGTGGACGAGTTGCAGGCAATCGGCCATGTCGCGCTGCTTCAGGTATTCCAGTGCCTCCAGCACTTCCGTTAAGGTCAAACCGAATTTGGAGCGATAGCCGGCGGAACTGCGCCAGCGGCCGGCGCCGCGCGACGCCAGCTTGACGCGGATGCCGATTGCGGGCCGTACCTGAAGCTCCTGGGCGTTGCGGACGATCGATTCCAACTCGGTGAATTTTTCGACGACGGGAATAATCTGCTTACCAATCTTGCGGGCCAGCATGCTCATGCGAATGAATTCATCGTCCTTGAAGCCGTTGCAGATAATGGGCGTGTCGAACCCGTTCGTGAGAGCCAAGACAGCCAGGAGTTCGGGTTTGCTGCCGGCTTCGAGGCCGAATTTGAACGGCCGCCCGAAATCGAGGATCTCCTCGACCACGTGCCGCTGCTGGTTCACCTTAATGGGATAAACGCAGCAGTAATTACCCTGGTAGGCAAATTCCGTCATGGCCGAACGGAACGCTTCGGCGATTTCGCCCACGCGATGGCGCAGAATATCGGTGAAGCGCAGAAGGATTGGGAGTTGGATGCCACGCATCTGGAGTTGGTCGACCAGTTCCTTCAAGTCGATGGCATGCTCGGGCCGTTTGTCGGGATGAACGGTGACGTGGCCGCGATCGTTGACGCCGAAGTAACCCTTGCCCCAACGATGGACGCCGTACATCTCCACGGCGTCGTGAATCTTCCACTGTTCTTCCATCAGAGGACGATCTCCCAGACCCGTGACGGCTCCATGCCGGATGCCGCTTCATGCGCGGTAACAACCTGATTTACTCTCCGCTCCGCAACACGTCAAGCATCTCCAGACCCCCTTGCTGGCGCTGCGGGCAGCATTTCGAAATGCAGCCCGCCGCGCAAGCCCCATATTCCGCACCCTTGTTGCTGAGGCTCGGGATTTGGCGGGTGGTTTTTCCTGCGTTACGATTCTACGCAGTCGATTGGTCTTAATGACTGCTAATTGTTTTTTTTCCAGTCCTTGCCTCGGCCGTTA
>JBGQCZ010000497.1:0-4772 GCA_041495645.1 Gemmataceae bacterium
CGAAATTCGAGTGCCAGCTCCGCCGCGAATACGACCGCTTCGGGATCCTCGGCGTTGACATGGAAGACCGGTGCCTGAATCATCTTGGCCATGTCGGTGCAATAGCGGGTCGAGCGGGCGTCGCGAGGCAACGTAGTGAAGCCGATTTGATTGTTGATGATGACGTGAAGCGCGCCGCCGATCGAATAGCCGTCGAGGTTGACGAGATTGAGCGTCTCGCAGACGGAGCCTTGGCCGATGAACGCCGCGTCGCCGTGGATGAGAATAGGAATGCCGCGGCGATGGCCGGAATCGCCGAAAAAGTCCTGCTTCGCGCGCGTGCGGCCGAGCACGACCGAATTGACGGCTTCGAGATGGCTGGGATTCGGCGTCAGCGACAGGTGCAAATGATGGCCGCGAACATTGATGTCGCCGGAACAGCCGAGGTGATACTTCACGTCGCCGTCGCCGTCGATGGCGTCGTCGCGGAAATAGTCCTCGAACTCGGCGAAGATCTCGGCATAGGGCTTGTTCAGAATATTCGCGAGCACATTGAGCCGGCCGCGATGGGCCATGCCGAGCACGAACTCATCCACCCCGAACTCGGGTGATTTCTCCACGAACGCATCGAGCAACGGGATGAGCGTTTCCGCTCCTTCCAGCGAAAAGCGCTTTTGATTGACGAACCGCCGATGCAGGAAAATCTCGAACATCTCCGCTTCGTAGAGCGAGCGCAGGATGCCGATTTTTTGCTCGCGGGTCATGTTGGGGCGGCTGTGCCGCGGTTCGATCTTTTCCTGCAGCCAGGCCCGGATGTTCGGATCCTGAATGTGCATGTACTCGTGGCCGATCGTGCCGCAATAGGTTTCGCGCACGGCGGTCAAGAGATCGCGCAGCTTGGCATTCGGAAGGCCGGCAAACGTGCTGCCGAAAGTCTGGTCGAGATGCGCGTCGGTAAGCCCGTAACGTTCGAGTTTGAGTTCGGGATCGATTTCCGGCGGCGGATCGAGCGGATCGAGATGGGCGGACCGATGGCCGAGATCGCGATGGGCGAAAATGAGACGGAGCACGCCGATCTGCGCTTCCGTATGAGCCCGATCGCGATCCTTGACGCCCAAATCGAAGCCATGAAAGAAAGATCGCCAGGTATCATCGAGCGACGTAGGGTCCGCCCGCCAACGTTTCTCAATGTCTTCCAGCAGAGCGCCGTTGTGGATGGGATCAAAACTCATCAAGCCAACTGCCTCCCGGGCGGTAGGCGAAGGCTGTAGCCGCAGGCTTTAGCCTGCGCAGGAGGGCTGGCTCCTGCGCAGGCTAAAGCCTGCGGCTACAGTCCAGAATCACACAAAAAAAGCCCGTTGCTTTTCTTTAATCCTTCAAGTTTTGACTATGAAAGGCGACACCCCTAGCAAGTAGGCGCATTGCCCGCAAGGTTCCCCCCATTACCGCCAATGGAAAAGTTCCACAAGCCGTTTTCGCCGGATTGGTTGCTGAGGCAAACTACGCGGCTTATAATTACCCAACAGGCCACGGCGAAATAACTCGGGGATGGAGACGGACCGTTACCCGCGACGATATTCCCACCATCTTGTGCTTCTGATTTCGATCTTTCCGCTCGCGAGCCTGTCGGTTATCACCGGGGTGAAATCCGGCATTCTTATTCCCAGGAGATCGGTCGTCATGAGTTCTACTACCGTCACAGCGGAGAAGCCGCCGGCCAAACCGGCGGAGCAACTCGACTCCGCGGTGATTCGCTTCGCCGGTGATTCTGGCGACGGCATGCAGGTTGTCGGCGGACAATTGACCAACACTTCGGCGGCCTTCGGCAACGACGTCAGCACCTTTCCCGACTTCCCCGCCGAAATTCGCGCCCCCGCCGGCACGCTCGCCGGTGTCTCCGGCTTTCAGCTTCACTTTTCCAGCCACGATATTTACACTCCGGGCGATCAGGTCGATACGCTGATCGTGATGAACCCGGCGGCGCTCAAAACCAACATCAAGGACTTGAAGACCGGCGGCATTCTGATCGCGAACGAAGATGAATTCGACACCTCGAGCCTCAGCAAAGCCGGTTATGAGACCAGCCCGCTGGAAGACGAGAAGCTCAACAGCAAGTACGACGTTCACAAAGTGCCGATGACGCGGCTCGCGCGCGACGCGGTCGCCGGCCTGGGCCTGTCGAACAAGGACGCCGCCCGCTGCAAGAATTTCTTCGCGCTCGGACTTGTTTATTGGCTCTACGAGCGCGACCGGAAAGTCACCGAAGATTGGATTCGCGATCGCTACAAGAAGAACGCCACGTACGTCGAAGCGAACATCAAGGCCCTTCAAGGCGGCTTCAATTACGGCTTTTCGACCGAGGCGTTTACCAAACACTACATCGTCCCCAAGGCGAAATTGCCGCCCGGAAATTACCGCAAGATCACCGGCAACGAAGCGACTGCTTGGGGCCTGGTGGCCGCGGCCAAGCGGGCCGGCAAGCGGTTGTATTACGCCGGCTATCCAATCACGCCGGCCAGCGACATTCTGCACATGTTGTCCGAGATGAAACGCTTCGGCGTGCGAACCTTCCAGGCCGAAGACGAGATCGCGGCCATGACCAGCCTGTGCGGCGCGGCCTTCGCCGGCGAAATCGCCGCCACGGGTTCCAGCGGTCCCGGCATCGTGCTTAAAGGCGAGGCCATCAACCTCGGCATCATGACCGAATTGCCCATGGTGATCGTGGACGTGCAGCGCGGCGGGCCTAGCACGGGTTTGCCCACCAAGACCGAGCAAGCGGATTTGCTTCTGACGATGTTCGGCCGCAACAGCGATAGCCCGATTCCGATCGTGGCGGCCGCCACTCCCGGCGACTGTTTCTACATGGTGCAAGAAGCCGTGCGCATCGCCATCGAGTTCATGACCCCCGTTTTCTTCCTTTCGGACGGCTATTTGGCCAACGGTTCCGAACCGTGGCAAATACCGAAAATGTCCGACTTGCCGCCAATCACGATTCATCATCCTAACAGTCACATTCCGGAGAACGGCCACGCATCCAACGGCGATGGCTCCGGACTGTTCGACAAGGAAGGCCAGTATCTGCCATACAAGCGCGATAGCCGGCTGGTGCGCCCCTGGGCGGTGCCCGGTACGCCGGGTTACGAGCATCGCCTCGGCGGCATCGAAAAGCGCGACGTGACCGGCAACATTGACTACGCTCCGGACAACCACGAGCACATGACCTTTACCCGGTTCAAGAAGGTTGCGAACATCGCCAACGCGATTCCGGAACAGGATGTCGCGGGTCCGGCCAAGGGCAAGCTGCTGGTGCTGAGTTGGGGCGGCACCTACGGGGCCGTCCGCGGCGCGGTCGAGCAATGCCAGGCAGCGGGTCAGTCCGTCGCCCACGCCCACCTGCGCTATTTGAACCCGTTCCCACGCAATCTCGGCGCGGTTCTCAAGCGGTACGAAAAGGTGCTGATTCCCGAACTCAACGTCGGTCAATTGCGGTTGTTGATTCGAGGCGAATTCCTGGCGGACGCCAAGGGGTACAATAAGATCCAGGGCAAGCCGTTCCTGGTTCATGAACTGGTGGCGAAAATCAACGAAATGCTCAAAGGCTGATTCATTCCATAACCATCATCCCGGGCCTTGCCCGAGACGATTGAGGAGAATTCATAAATGTCCGCGACGGCCAGCCTTCAAGTCTTGAAGCCGGACGATTTCAAGAGCGACCAGGAAGTGCGGTGGTGCCCGCGCTGCGGCGACTACTCGATCCTGGCGCAAGTCCGCAAGGTCCTCCCGACCCTGGGCATCCCACGCGAGAAATTCATGTTCGTTTCCGGAATCGGCTGCTCCAGCCGGTTCCCGTATTACATGAACACCTACGGGTTCCACGGCATTCACGGCCGGGCACCGGCCTTGGCCAGCGGCATCAAGATCACTCGGCCCGATTTGCAGGTTTGGGTGGTAACCGGCGACGGCGACGGCCTGTCCATTGGCGGCAACCACTTGCTGCACGTCATTCGCCGCAACATGGACGTCAAGATTCTGCTGTTCAACAATCAGATCTACGGTCTGACAAAAGGTCAATACTCTCCGACCAGCCCGCTCGGCAAAAAGTCGTACAGCACGCCGATGGGGTCCGTGGACAATCCCATTTCGCCGTTGGCGTTCGCGTTGGGATGCGAGGCGACGTTCGTGGCGCGAACCGTCGATCTCGACACGCAACACATGGTCAAGGTGTTGGAGCGTGCCGCGGCGCATAAGGGCTCGGCGTTCATCGAGATTTACCAGGATTGCAACGTCTTCAACAGCGGCGCGTTCCTGTACGCGGAAAAGCCCGAAGAACGGCCGAACAATTTGGTCTACCTCGAACACGGCAAGCCGCTCATCTACGGTAAGGACAAGAAGAAAGCGATTCGCATCGACAAACAAAGCCTCAAGCCGGAAGTGGTGGACGTTGGCTCCGTCCCTCAAGACGACTTGCTCTTCCACGATGAGAAGAACGACGACCCGGCGGTTGCGTTCATGCTGGCGCGCATGCGCCGACCGCAGTTCCCCGAGCCGGTCGGCGTGCTGCGAGCCGTCAACCGCCCGACCTACGACGGTCTGACCAACGAACAATCCGACGAAGCCGTCAAGAAATTCGGCGAAGGCGACTTGGACAAGCTGTTCAATAGCGGCGAGACTTGGACGGTGGATTGACGCTTCGCAGTAGGGTGGGGGGGGGGGGGGCGCGCCGGGCGCCGCCCGGGGCCCCCCCGCCCCCCCCCAACAAAAAAGGGCGCGCCCCCCCCCCCCCGGGCCCCCCG
>JBGQCZ010000498.1:0-4756 GCA_041495645.1 Gemmataceae bacterium
CGCCAAGGATCAGGGTTTGACGGTGTTTGTCCAACGGCCGCCGAACCCGTGAATTGAGTTCTGGGTCGCACGCACAGCGCATTGCGAGACGCGCGGAAATGTCAACTTCCGGCCAACAACCGACGAAGCCGGCCACGCCGCCGCCGCCGATCGAGCCGAACGCGCTGCGCATCGTTCTATTCGGAATGCCGGACGCCGGAAAGTCGTCGTTGCTGGGTGCGCTCGGTCAGGCGGCGCAAACCCAGGAACGGCAACTCCAGGGGCGGCTGAGCGATCCGTGGCACGGGCTGGGCGAGCTACAGCGCCGTCTCTATGACGAGAAGTCGCGAGAAACGTTGGAAGAAATCGTCCCCTACCCTGTCACGTTCGAACCGCTTCACGGTGGCAAGCCCGATCCCGAAGAACGCCTCGATGCCGTCCTTTTTGATTGCGACGGCCGGGCGGCCAATGAGATTCTCACTCACCGCGGCAGCCTGGATGACGCCAAGGCCGAGAAACTGAGCCAAGCGATCCGCGACGCCGACGCGCTCGTGCTCGTCGTGGACGCGTCGGCCACGCATGAGCAGATGGAAGCGGACTTCGGCGAATTCGTGCGCTTCCTGCGTCTCTTGGAGCAGAATCGCTCAGACCGTAGCGAGATCGGCGATTTTCCCGTCTTCCTCGTGCTCAGCAAGTGCGACTTGCTTGCGAAGCCGACCGATCTTCCATCAAATTGGTCGGAGTCGATCGAGGAGCGCCGGAAGCAGGTGGAAACGCGTTTCAAGGATTTTCTCGAAGGCGACGATGACGCTCCGACCGGGTTTGGATCGATTGACCTGTCGGTCCTGGCGACGGCGGTTCGGCGGCCGGCTCTGCACGGCGAGCCCGCCGCTCCGCGCGAGCCGTTCGGCGTCGCCGATTTGTTCCGCCAGGCGTTCCGTTCCGCAGCGGACTTCCGCGAGCGCCATCGCCGCGCTCACAAACGCCTGCTCGTCACGGTCGCCGCGGCCGTGGCGTTCGTCGCGCTGATGATCGCGGGCGCGGTGACTCTGGTGCTCACGCGTGATTCCTTCCAGTCCGTCCCGCTCGCCGGCATCGTCGAAAACTATCGCAGCCGCGAAAACCCGAACCCCTCGGCACGGCTCACCGAGCCGCTCCAGCGCAAGATCGGTGAGCTTTCCGACATGCGGCGAAATGAGGAATTCGAAAGGCTCCCGGCGGAATTGAAGGATTACGTCTCGAACCGGCTCAAGGAATTGACGACCTATCAGGAATACAAATCGCGACTGGAACGCGAGCGCCCGCCCAGCCAGATGCGCGGCCCCGAGGATTTGAGCCAGCTCGAAACCCGCCTCCAGGATTCGCTCGGACCGCCGAGCGAATACCAAAACGACTGGCAGAAGACCGACGCCGCGCTGCTGCGGCAAAAATGGCTGAATGACTGCAAGGCGATCCGCAACGGCGTGGCCGAAATGACCGAATGGCACGGCAAGAACACCGAAGCGGCCGTCGATCTGATGCAGTTCAAGGACCGGCCGGGATCGGTTTTGCAATGGCCGGAATGGCATGAACGAGTGGCGAGCCTGCTTGCAACCGCGGCCAAACCGCCGCATCCGGAAGCGGAACCGCTGCGCGGCTCGGAAGCGCTGCCGACGATGAAGGCCCCTGCCGTGACTTGGTTCGTTGTGCACTCGTTCCGCACCGTCGAACTCGCCCAGGGCGAATGGGAATCCCACCGCCAGAAACTCGAACGGCTGCGCGACATTTCCCTCGCCCTCGGCCTGGGCGGCGACGGCAGTGCGGAGAAATCGCCGCTCAAGATTCCCGATGGATTCGCCATCGACCAGGCGCCGGGCCGGCTGCAACTTCTCAGGAAGTCGTATCCGGATTCAGGCGATTGGTGGTTGCAAAACGTGTCGGCGGCCGCGTCGCCGGCGGTGCGCAGCGCGGCTCGTCTGTCTTATGATCGTCTGATCGATGCCGGAAAGTCAGTCGTGCTGCGCGAACTGAAGCGGCTGTCGCCCGATGGCCAGGAGACGCAGGAGCGCTGGAAATCGGCGATGCGCGCGCTTGCGGACAACCCCGAACTGCGTGAATGGGGCCAACTGGTGAAAATGCTTCAGCGGCTGGACGGCGACACATCGGGCGATCCGGTGGCAGTTTTGACCGCGTTCGTGCAGCATCCGAGTTTCGCGCTCAAGTTCGACACCATCCGCTTGAGCATTCCAGACGACATCCACGACACGCGCGTGCGGCCCAACGGAAAGCTCATCATCGTAGATCGCGCCGGAGCGGTCAAAGAGGTCGCGTTCCGCCTCGGCGACGATGAACGGCGCGACAATCGCCTCCGCGTCACGTCGTTTGCATTCAGCCAGGAAGGCAATGCGACCCTGACCTACACACCGGGCGCGGAGTTCTTCGCCACCTTGCCCGTCCGCGACGGCAACGGCAAGGAGTGGAAGCTCACCTGGCTGCGCTGCAAGTCGGACTTGTACCGATTCGAATGTTTGTACCAAAGTCCCCGGCTCCACGAAAAAGACGACGCCGACCCCGCGCGCAACGGCAAGCTCGTAGATGTGCGATTGTCGCTGACGCCCGAATCCGGCATCCCACGCGTTCCCGACCTGATGCCGGTGGTGATTCTGAAGCCGTAATGTCGAATACGCAATATTCCCGGATATCCCCGGCTTCGAAGACTCAGCCGGAGCTTTGTTCAGAGAGGTCGAATGCAATTTCGCTCCTGCATGCTGGCCACGATAGTCACGTTCGGCTTCGCCGCCAGTTCCTTCGCCGCCGAGAAAGCGGTCGAAGCGCAGAACGCCATGGTGGTTTCAGTCTCGCCGCCGGCCACCGAAGTCGGCGTGGCGATTCTCAAGCAGGGCGGAAATGCCGTGGATGCGACCGTCGCCGTTGCGCTCGCCTTGGCCGTGACTTATCCCGCTGCCGGAAATATCGGCGGCGGCGGGTTCATGTTGGTGCACCCGACCAACGACAAACCGGTGGTATTCGAATATCGCGAGATGGCGCCGGCGGCCGCCACGCGCGATATGTTCGTGAAGCAGACCAAGACCTACACGCACAATGTGGTGGGCGTGCCGGGCACCGTGCGCGGATTGGCGCTGGCGCATCAGAAGTTCGGCAAGCTGCCGTGGAAGGACCTCGTTCACCCGGCCATCCGACTCGCCGCTAGCGGCTTTGCGCTCGACAAGCACTCCGCTCGTTCGCTCAACGAACTCATCGCCAAGTCCAAGGACTTTCCGGAGTTGATTCGCGTGTTCGGAAAGGATGCGGGGAAAGCAATATGGAGCGAGGGCGACACGTTGGTTCAACCGGACCTTGCCAAAACGCTGCGACTCATTGCGGACGGCGGGGCGGATGCCTTTTACAAGGGCCCGATCGCCGACCAGATCGTGGCCGAGATGAAAGCCGGCGGCGGATTGATTGCCAAGGACGACCTCGCGAACTATCGCGCCAACCAGCGCGAGCCGATTCGCGGCACATATCGTGGCTTCGATGTGTACGCGCCGCCGCCGCCGAGCGGCGGAGGAATCTGTCTCGTCGAAATGCTAAACGTCTTGGAGAATTTCGATCTGAAGAAGCACGAGCGCTGGTCGCCGGAGACCGTTCACTTGATGACCGAAGCGATGCGTCGAGCATATTGCGACCGCGCGCGTTTTCTGGGCGATGCGGATTTAACCAAAGTTCCCGAGCGGCTCACATCGAAGGAGTACGCGAAGGACTTGGCCAAAGGGATTTCGCTCTCGAAGGCCACTCCGAGCGAGGAACTCGCCAAGTACATTCCGCTATCCGGCGAAAGCGACAGCACCACGCATTTTTCGGTGATCGACAAGGCCGGGATGGCCGTCTCCAATACTTACACGCTTGAACACGCGTTCGGCTCGAAGATCGTGGTCCGCGGCGCCGGGTTCCTGCTTAACAACGAAATGTGCGATTTCAACTGGAAGCCCGGCGTCACCACTCGCAAAGGCCTGATCGGCACCGAGCCAAACATCGTCGCGCCCGGCAAGCGCATGCTTAGTTCGCAGACTCCGACCATTCTCGCCCGAGACGGCAAACCCATCCTCATCACCGGCAGCCCCGGCAGCCGCACCATCACCAACACGGTCCTTTGCATCGTCGTCAATACGATCGATTACGGAATGGACATTCAAGCGGCGGTCGATGCCCCGCGGCACCATCATCAATGGTTCCCGGATGAAATCAAACTCGAACGGGCGAAGCAATCGCCGGAACTGGTTGAAGCATTGAGCAAGCTGGGGCACAAGGTGCGGGAAGAAAAGCAGGGCGACGGGCATTCGATTTGGATTGATGCGAAGAAGGGGATTTATCAGGGTGCTGCTGATCGCCGGATTATTGGAAAGGCACTTGGGTATTAGGCCGAAAAGGGGACATTCTTGGGACATTCAGCTTTTTCGCCAATCAAGTCCGCGATTGAGTGTCGGGTTCTTGGCTGGCGAAAAAGCAGAATGTCCCAAGAATGTCCCCTTTTTCACACGTCGAGCATTTTGCCCAGGCCCTTTTCTTTGGCCTTGGCATAGACCTTGGCTGCAGTGGCCACATCCTCAATAGCAATACCCAGTGATTTGAAGAGCGTGATTTCCGGGTCGCTTTCGCGGCCTTTGAAGCGGCCCGCCACGATGTGACCGAGTTCGATCACGCTCGCCCATTGAAGCGCGCCGTCTTCCAGGGCGAAGTGCAAATCGCCGGCCTCGATGCGGGCTTGATCCTTGCTATCGACCACGACCCGATTTGCCCG
>JBGQCZ010000499.1:0-4749 GCA_041495645.1 Gemmataceae bacterium
AACGAGTTCTGATCCTCGACGGCGCCATGGGCACCAATATTCACCGCCGCGACCCGACCCCAGCCGATTGGGGCGGCGAACACCTCGTAAACCTCAGCGACGCCGTCAGCCTGTCCCGTCCCGAATGGATCGTTGACATCCATCGCGAATTCCTGTCGGCCGGTTCGGACGGCATTGAAACCAACACTTTCAACGGCTCCCGCCATGTCCTGGCCGAGTTTGGAATGGGGGACCGTTGCCGTGAATTGAGCCGCTTGGGCGCGCAGTTGGCCCGAAAAGCCGCCGATGAGTTTTCCACGCGCGACCGGCCGCGCTTTGTTATCGGTTCGATCGGCCCGGGCACCAAGATGCCATCAGTCTTGAACGAGTCGATCTACATCACGTTTGATGAACTCGCCGCCTCCTACAGCGACCATATTCGCGGATTGATTGAAGGCGGTTCGGACGTTTTGCTAATCGAGACCTGTTTCGACATCCTCCAAGCCAAAGCGGTGGTTATTACTGCGCTCGACGTCATGCGCGAAATGGGCGTCAAACTTCCTCTGATGGTGCAAGTGACCTTCGAGCGCACAGGAACCATGCTACCCGGAACTGAAATCGCCGGCGCGCTCGCCACACTCGAAGCGTTTCCCGAAATCGATGTGATCGGTCTGAATTGCGCCACCGGCCCGGACCTGATGGAAGAGCACATTCGTTATTTGAGTCAAAACTGCCGGCGGTTCCTGAGTTGCGTCCCCAATGCGGGCTTGCCCGAAAACGTCGGCGGCAAGACGCATTTTCCGTTGCAACCGCTCGAACTGGCGGACTGGTTGGAGAAGTTCGTCCGTGAACATGGCGTGAACATTGTCGGTGGCTGTTGCGGGACGAGCCCTGAACACCTCGTCGAAGTCGTGAAACGATTGCAGGGAGTCAAACCAGCGACCCGCGAGCCGGTGCCCGAACCGGCGGTATCGAGCCTGTTTGGCGCGATGAATCTCCGCCAGGAACCGCGCCCGTTGCTTGTCGGCGAAAGAACCAACACCAATGGCAGCCGCAAGTTCAAACAGTTGCTCGAAGCCGAGGATTGGAACGGTCTGGTGGAAATGGGCCGTGAACAGGAACGTGAAGGAGTCCACATTCTCGATGTTTGCACGGCGTTTGTCGGTCGGGATGAAGTTCGCGACATGCACGAAGTGATGAAGCGATTCAACGCGGTCATCACCAAGCCGCTGATGATCGACTCCACCCAACCCGATGTGGTCGAGTCTTCGCTCAAGCTCGTTTCTGGTAAGCCGATCATTAATTCCGTGAACCTGGAAGACGGCCGCGAGAAGTTCGACGTGATTGTGTCGCTAGCGAGGCGTTACGGGGCCGCCCTCGTTTGCGGCACGATCGACGAACAGGGCATGGCCCGCACGGCTGCACGCAAATTCGAAATCGCCAAGCGGATTTACGACATCGCGACGCGCGAATTTGGCATTCCGCCACACGACTTACTGTTCGATCCGTTGGTTTTGCCCGTGACGACCGGACAAGCCGAAGAACGCCGCAACGGCGTTGAGCTGTTTGAAGGCATCCGACGGATCAAGCAAGAACTGCCCGGTGCCCTGACGTTGGTCGGTCTCAGCAACATTAGTTTCGGTCTCAAGCCCTACCCGCGTCAGATCATCAACAGCGTGGCGCTCCATTACGCCATCGAGTATGGGCTGGATGCGGCCATTCTGCATGCCGCGAAGATTAAGCCGCTTGCGCAGATCGACGACGATGGACGCGAATTGGCCCGGCGATTGCTTTTCGACGATCGCGCCGCCGGTGATCCACTCCAACAACTCATCGCACACTATGCCGACAAGAAAGGCGAAGAGTCCGCAAAGTCCCAAGGGCTGGGCGACACGGTTGAAGAGCGGCTGCGGCAAGCGATCATTCAGGGCCGGCGCGAATCGCTCATCGCCGATCTGGACCAGGCCCGCGAGCGCTATTCTCCGCTCGACATCATCAACAAGATCCTGCTCGACGGCATGAAAGTGGTCGGCGAATTATTCGGCAGCGGGCAGATGCAGTTGCCGTTTGTCTTGCAGTCGGCGGAAGTGATGAAGGCGGCCGTTGCCCATCTCGAACAGTTCATGGAAAAGCTGGAAGGAGCCGAGAAAGGCAAAATCGTTTTGGCCACGGTCAAAGGCGACGTTCACGACATTGGCAAGAATCTGGTCGATATCATTCTGACGAACAACGGCTATAAGGTGTACAACCTCGGGATCAAGCAGCCGATCGACAACATTCTCTTGAAAGCGATGGAGCATTCGGCCAACGCGATTGGGCTGAGCGGGTTGCTCGTGAAATCGACAGTGGTAATGAAAGAAGACCTTCTCACGCTCAACCAGCGAGGGATTACGATGCCCGTGCTGTTGGGCGGGGCGGCCCTCACCCGGCGCTACGTCGAGCACGATCTCCGTTCGCTCTACAAAGGCCCGCTCTTTTACGGCGAAGACGCCTTCGATGGCTTGCGAATCATGGATCGAATCAGCGGTTTGCTGCCGAGTGGCAGCGCCGCTTTGGCCGGGCTTCACCGCACCCAACTGACGCGCGAGGCCGCGCCGGAAGTTTTGGCTGCACACCAACCAGCCGATGATGTGACTTGTTGCGCGACTCATGAATCCATCCCGCGGAAGTTGAGCGGCAAGTCGCATGTGGCGCCTTCGCCGGACATCCCACGCCCGCCGTTTTGGGGGTCGCGTGTCGTCTCCGAAATCTCGGTGGAGCGAGTTTTTGATTTTCTGAACGCCCGCACGCTTTTCAGCACACAATGGCAATTCGTGCGGAACCGCGTAAAGCCTACCGAGTACGAGCGCATCATTCGCGATGAAGCGGAGCCTGCTCTGGCGCGACTGAAGAAACAGTGTTTGGCCGAAAAGACGCTCCGCCCGGCCGTAGTTTATGGTTACTTTCCCTGCGTTTCCTCGGGCGACGATCTGATCATTTTGGAAGAGGGCTTGAAGTCCGAACGGCTGCGCTTCCGTTTTCCACGACAAAACGGCGTCGAGTTCCTTTGCCTAAGTGATTACATCTCACCGATCGACTCGGGACGTACCGATGTCGTGGCCTTCATGGCCGTGACGATGGGAGCCGAAATCAGCCGCCGCACCGCGGAATTGTTCGAGCGGCATTACAAGGACTACCTCTACTTGCATGGCTTGGGCGTCGAATCGGCCGAGGCCTTAGCTGAGCATTTCCACCAACGGATTCGGGAAGAATGGGGCATTGCCGGGCAGGATTCGAAATCGATCCTAAAGCTGTTCAAAAAGCACTATCGCGGCTGCCGCTATGCTTTCGGGTATCCGGCTTGCCCGAACCTCGAAGATCAAGTCAAGCTATTTCAACTGCTCGAACCGGAGCGAATTGGCCTTTCGCTCAGTGAGACATTCCAGCTCGACCCGGAACAATCGACGACAGCTCTCGTGGTGCATCATCCACAAGCGAAGTATTTCAACGTCGGATCCGCCGCCTTGACAGAGCCCAATGCGTGAGCGAAGGTTGGGCGAGCGCCCGCTTGTGGCGTGGTTGCCCCGGTGGAGCCGATGTCCGACCCCGCGATTCACATCGACGCATTGACGATCCGCTACGGCTCGTTCGTTGCCGTTGACCATCTTAACTTGGAAGTGCACCGCGGCGAGCTCTTCGGACTGCTCGGTCCCAATGGCGCCGGTAAGAGCAGCACTTTGCGAGTGCTCATCGGCCAGCGCCGCCCAACCGAAGGCCGTGTTTCCATTTTGGGCCGCGATCTTGCCCGCGAGTGGGTGACGATCAAGCCTCAATTTGGCTACGTCCCGGATCGCGAGAACCACTTCGAGGAATTCACCGGCCGCCGCAATCTGCAGTTCTTTGCCAACCTTTATGGCGCTGCTTCGGAACGCATCGACGAATGCTTGGATATGGTTGAACTCGAAGAGGCAGCCGACGTGAAGGTAAAGGGCTATTCGCTCGGCATGCGAAAAAAGCTGCTCATCGCGCGAGCCCTTCTGCACCAGCCCGCCCTGCTCTACCTCGACGAACCGACGGCCAACTTGGACGCCCACTCGGCCCAGGTGGTCCATCGCATCCTGCGCAACCTGGTTGCAAACGGGGGCACCGTATTGATGACCACGCACAATATGGATGAAGTCCAGGAAATTTGTGACCGAGTGGCGATTCTGTGTCGTGGCAAGCTCATCGCTCATGACACGCCTTTGGCTTTGCGCCAGCAACATCATGAACGCAAGGCCGACACGATGCTTGCCGACGGAACACGGAAGACGTTCGATCTCGATCACGCGACTGAGCGCGCCGAGCTGGGAACACTACTTGCTAATGGCGGCATCAGCACGGTGCAAACGCGGGAATTTGATTTTCACGCGGCGTTTCTAAAGCTCACCGGCACGGAGTTTGAGTGAGATTCATGCGATTTCGCATTATCCGAACCCTGATCGAGAAAGAGATTCGCCGGAACTTGGCCAATAAGGGCGGCGTGGTCATGGCGGCGCTCTTGCTGGGCATGGCGCTGCTCTTGTCGGCATACGATCGCACCGCCTCGGTTCCATCGAGTGCGGGATTGGTGCCGGGCGCTTATCACTGCTACATCGACTACTGGGAGGACAGTCCCTGGATCGAGTACGTCAAACAGAGAGTGCCCGATTCGCTAAAAGCGCGTACCCATTTCCGCAACGTGTCGGCAACGGGAAATAGCGCCAACGATGTCGTGGTCTACCCCATGTCGACCGGTGCGATCCAGATTCG
>JBGQCZ010000500.1:0-4747 GCA_041495645.1 Gemmataceae bacterium
GCCTAACTCGACGGCCCACTCCCGTGTGAGCGCGTTGCGCCCGCCGTTGGCCGCGGCATAAGCCGACGTCCCGCCCTGTCCCGTCTCCGCCACCTTCGAGCCGACATTGACCATCGCCCCGCGCGATTGCTTCAAGTGCGGCAGGGCGAAATGGGCCATATCGTAATAGTGGACAAGGTTCTTGCGCAACGAGGCCAGGAATCGCTCGGTGTCGCCGTGTTCCAGATTCACGCCATCGTTAACCCCGGCATTATTAACGAGCCCGTCGATACGGCCGAATTTCGCGACCGTTGCTTCGATCGCGTCTTTGCAATCCTCGGTCCGCGAAAGTTCGGCCGTCACAGCGAATGCCCGGCCGCCTGCCGCTTCGATTCTCTTCACCACCTCAGTATTGTCGTTGGCGTTCCGGCCGACGATGACGGGAATCGCGCCCTCAGCCGCGAGAACCTTGGCGATCCCTTCGCCAATGCCCTTAGCCCCGCCGGTGACGAGGATCACTTTATCGCGAAGTTGCAGATCCATATATTTGCCCCGGCCTATGGGCTTTGCGCCGACTTTCGCGGCAGGAAATACAGCAACAAAGCGAAGCCAAGTACGCCGCTAACGGTCGAGCCAAAGAGAATGCCCGTTTTGGCCTCGTCCAGTTGGACGCCCTGGAGAGCCAACCCGGCGATGAATAGCGACATGGTAAAGCCGATTCCCGCCAAGCATCCGCCGCCGAGCAAAATTCTCCAATTGATCTCTTCCGGCAGCCGCGTCAGGCGTGTTCGCACCGAGATCCAACTGAAAAGCATGATGCCGGCCGGTTTGCCGACGACCAATCCGATCGCCACGGCGACGGCCACGGGTGTGCCGAGCGCAGCTAGCTTGAGATCCACGCCCGCATTCGCCAATGCAAAAAGCGGCATAATGATGAAGGCCACCCACGGGTGAAGAGCGTGTTCCAGCCGTTCGAGTGGCGATAGGGCTTCGGAACGGTCGTGGTCGGTTCCTCCTTTCCCATGTCCGCCCAAGCGTTTGAACATGTCCGTCAGCACATCGAGCGGCACGCGGTCGCCCAACCACGGCCGCGACGGCGTGAGTAATCCCAGGCCAACGCCTGCCACGGTTGGATGCACTCCCGATTTCAAAAACGCCAGGCAAATCGCGATACCAAGAACGACATAAACCCAAATCTGGCGGACTCCGATTTTTCGCAGAAACAAGACCAAGACGAAACCGGCACATCCGGCGGCCAGGATCGGCAACGATAGATTTGCGGTGTAAGCAACCGCGATCACAAGCGCCGCTCCAATGTCGTCGGCGATGGCCAGCGACAAAAGGAGGATTTTGAGCCCCGGCGGCACGCGCGATCCCAGCAACGCGAGAAAGCCAACCAGGAACGCGATGTCCGTGGCCATAGGAATTCCCCAGCCGGCGACGGTGGGCTTTCCGAATTGAAGCATCAAATACAACGACGCCGGGACAACCATCCCGCCCAGCGCCGCCACAACCGGTAGCATGGCTTTGCGGCGATCGCTCAATTCGCCCGCGACGATTTCTCGCTTGATCTCCAGGCCGACCACGAAAAAAAACAGCGGCATTAGGCCGTCGTTGATGAAATGCAGGAGCGACTCGTGAAGTTCGAACCCGCCAATGGTGAGGGTGACCGGGGTGTGCCAAAACTCCGCAAACCCGGCCGACCAGGGCGAATTGGCCAGGATCAAGGCGATTACGGCGCAGGCCAGGAGAATGATGCCGCTCGCCGATTGAATCTGCAGGAATTGCCGCAGCGGCCGTAGCCAGCGATCGACCGGCGATTGTCGGCGGAGGCGGCCCATTTCATCGGTGTAGAGGTCGATGTCCACCACGCCGATGATCCGGCGCTCCTCATCCAAGACCGGGAACGCGAGCAAGCGATGACGGATGAAGAACTCGCACGCGTCTTGGACGGTCGCGTTTGCAGGCAGCGAAAGGGTTTGCCGGTCGATGATGTCCGTCAGCGGTTTTTCGGGTGGACTGAGAATCAATCGGCGCGTCGGCACGACGCCCTGAAGTCGCCCTTCTCGATCGACGACGTAGAAGTAGATGATCCGTTCCTGGGGCGGATGTGCGCGAACCCAAGTCAAGGCTTCGCCGACGGTTTGGTCGGAGTAGAGATGAGCGAAATCCTGGTGAAGGCGCGTGGTGACGAGGTCGTTGAGATTGTCTTTCATGTGCGGTGTCCCGCCCGCCGGATTCGGCATCCGGCGGGCGATTTCACTTCGCAACGCGAATTGACTGTCACACTCCGGCCAGCTTCGGCGACAGAAGCGACAGACCGCCGGGCCTCTTCTCGGGAGTGCCCTCGCCAAAGATCAACAACAGCGGGCTGGCGATGTAAATCGAACTGTAGGTGCCCACGATCACGCCGACGACCATCACGAACGCGAACAAGTGCACGCCTTCGCCTCCGAACAGGTAAAGCACCAACACCACGAGCCACACCGTGGTAGACGCCAGCAGCGTTCGGCTCAGGGTCTGGTTCACGCTGTCGTTGATCGTTTGCGGCGTGAGCGCCGGGTTCTTGCCGCGGACTTCGCGGATGCGGTCGAAGACCACGATGGTATCGCTGACCGAGTAGCCGATCAGCGTGAGCAGCGCGGCAATAGCCGGCAAGTCGATCTTGAAGTCCTCGATCCTCAGGAAGGTCGCCAGCGGGTGGATTCCCACGACGATGTAGTGGCAAAAGGCGATCATGCCGAGCGTGAAGAACAGGTCGTGCATGAGGCACAGCACCGCGGCCGCCCCGAATCGCCACGAGCCGAATCGCAACCACAGGTAAAGCAAGATGGCGATCCAACTCGCGATAATCGCGTACATGGCCTTGGTCTGCATCTCGGCAGCTAGTTGAGCGTCGAAGTTTTCCAGGCGCTGGGGTTGCGGCCGGTCGCGGAATTCATTTTGGGTCCTTTCGAGCACTTGCTGAAGCTGAGCCTCCTTGAGATTCGCAAACGACGGCGAGCTGAGATCCATCGCGATGGTCTTGTAGCGTCCATCCTTTTCCTCGCCTTCGCCATGCGGATCAAAAGCGGGATTGGAGATGCCGATATCCTTGTCGCCAAACTCGCGGGTGAGCAGCACCTTGAGGAACCCCGGCGACGCAAAGTCGCTGAAGTGCATCGTGACTCGTTTGCCCTTGATCTCGAACTTGTCCAGAGACACCTGTTTCTGCAGGGGTTCTCCGGATTCGCTCAGCAGGCGATTGATCGTCACATGCACCAGGTCCGGTTCTTTTTCCGTGGTGCGTATGGTGAAGTACCGGCTCTTGCCTGCTTTCCTTTCCTCTTTCTTAACTTCGTCCGACACACTCTTGTCATCGCTCAGGAAGATCTGCTCGACCGACCAATCGGGCAGGACGGCGGCTCGTTCCTGCACGTTCTTTTGTCTTTCCGTGCGAATCTGCGGGTCGAGTTCGGTCTTCAACTTGTCGTACTCGGCTTGCAATTGATTTCGCTCGTCCTCCAATTTCTTGCGTTGCTCTTCCAGCTTTGCCCGGCTGGACTCCCGCGAAGTTGTTTGCAATTCGTGTGAATTCTCCTCAAATTCGAGCTTTTTGTCCTTGATCTGCGAGGCCTTGCGATCCACTTGCTTCGCGGTGGCGCTGTCTGCCGGGTTGGCCAGCACTACTTTTTGTTTCTTTCCATCGCCATAGGAGATCTCGAACTCGCGCCCCTCGGCGTCGGTTTGCCTGACGTCCTTCACGGTGAGCAGTTCATTTTGCCGCTTTTCGTGAAGCAGGTCGCGCATTTCTCGCGAAGTCTGGGCCTTGCCTTCCTTGAGCTGACCGCCGAATGCCGTGCCGCCGACGAAATCGATATTCAACCCCGCCTCGCCGCGCACCAGGAACACCACGATCCCGAATATGGTCAAGAGGATCGTTGCCGTGAACCAGTAGTAACGAATCCGCATGAAGTCGATTTTCGGCTTGGTCAGGAAGCGGAACATGCTCAGGTTCTTCAACAGGTCCAGTTTCACCCACAGGTCGAAGATCGTGCGCGTCATGAACAATGACGTGAACAAGCTAATGAACAAGCCGGCGGCCAGTGAAATGCCGAAGCCTTTCAACTGGTCGTTGCCCACGACATAGAGCACGATGGCGGTGAAAATACTGGTCAAGTGGGTGTCGATAATGGCGGGCAAGGCCCGGTCGTAGCCGTTGCGCAGAGCGGTGAGAAGGTTCGCGCCCTTGTCCCGTTCCTCGCGCAGACGTTCGTAAATCAGCACGTTGGCGTCTACCGCCATGCCGAGCATCAGCACCAACCCGGCCAAACCCGGCAGCGTGAAGGTGGCGTTCACGAACACCATGAACGCGACCGTGAGCAACAGGTTCGCCAACAAGGCCGTGCTGGCGACAAAGCCGGCGAAGCGGTAATAAATGCACATGAAAACCAGCACCGCCGCGAAGGCGAAGAGCACCGATTTCAGCCCGGAATCGATCGTGTCCTGGCCGAGCGTCGGGCCGATGGTGTTTTCGCTTACCGGCAGCGGTTTCAGGGTCGCCGGCAGCGCGCCGGAGCGAAGAATGCCGACAAGTTGATCGACATCTTTCTTGGTGTAGCGGCCCGTGATCTGTCCGTTGCCGCCGGTGATGGGCTCCCGCACCGTTGGGGCCGATTCGATTTGATCGTCCAGAATGATCGCCAGGTGGCGATAGAAGTCGCCGGTTGGTTTGTTCTTGGTGGTAAGTTCGGCGAAACGGCGTGCACCACGGCCATTGAATCCGAAC
>JBGQCZ010000501.1:0-4738 GCA_041495645.1 Gemmataceae bacterium
AACGGTTCCGGCGTCATGCCCGGGCGCACTTGGATCATCGCCCCTGATGCCGAATCGCTCCAGCAACGCTGGCACAAGCTCATCAAGGCCAAGCCCGACCACAAGGAAGAGTTGTTCCACCCGCACCTTCGCGGCGGTGAGCCCGGCGACAAGCACACGAAGAAAATCGTGCCGAAGGGTTTGCCGAGCTTCCCGAGTAATCCCAAGCCGGTCGCCGAAGAGAAAGGCGGATGCCTTCCGCCGATCCACTACGGCTTCCGTTCCTTCGACCGCCAGTGGATCATTCCCGATAATCGAGTCATCAATCAGCCCAACCCGGAACTCTGGCGGGCGCATTCCGAAGATCAGGTTTATCTAACGGCGCCTAGCGACAGGTCACCTACCGCAGGGCCAGCATTGACATTCACGACACTAATGCCCGACCTGCACCATTACAACGGTCGCGGTGGTCGAGTGTTTCCGCTTTTGCGAGACAAGTCCGCAACTGAGCCCAACTTACCGCTGAACCTGCTCGATTTCCTGACGAAGAAATACAAAGTGGCTGTGACCGCTGAGGATTTGTTGGCGTACCTCGCGGCCGTCGCGGCACATCCGGCCTACACGGCCCGATTCCAACCGAATCTATCACAGCCTGGGCTGCGGATTCCACTGACGGCAACGGGTAAGTTGTTCGTCCAAGCCGTGAGGGTGGGCCGCGAGGTGATCTGGCTGCACACCTTCGGCGAACGGTTCGTGGACACCAAAGCGAATCGCCGCGCGGGTCCGCCGCGACTGCCGAAAGAGCGGGCGCCGCGCATCCCGAAAGACGGTGCTATCCCCGCTGAACCGGGCTCGATGCCAAACGAAATGAACTTTGATGCGGGGAAACGGAGATTGCTCGTCGGCACTGGCTTCATCGACAACGTGCCACCGACGGTATGGAACTACGAGGTCTCCGGAAAGCAAGTGCTACTCCAGTGGTTTAGCTACCGCAAGCGCAACCGCGAACGGCCAATCATGGGCGACCGCCGGCCGCCCTCGAAGCTCGGCGAGATTCAACCCGAAGGCTGGCTTGCTGAGTACACGACAGAACTCCTGAATGTGCTCAACGTGCTGGGCGCACTCGTAGAATTGGAACCGATGCAGGCCGATTTGTTGAAGCGAATCTGTTCCGGGCCGACAATCACCGCTGCGGCGCTCGCCAAAGCGAAAGCCCTCGACGTGCCCGACGGATGGCGGAAGCAACTCGACGGCGACGCAGACTTATTTAACGGGAACGGGGGCGAGATCCAGGGTGAATGAACGTGAATTGGTAAATGTTGGTAAATGCTGACATTTTCTGCATGTAGCTGTCGACGTTCTGGTTGCTGCCGAAAATCGCACATCGGCCGGCCGGCGTGAACTCGACTATTCCCGCGTGTCATGCCTATGCGAGCATGCCGGTGGCAGGTCCCGTGCTGACGCACGCCGAATACGATGAAGGCAAATGGAAAGACGACTAAGCATGGCAGGCAAACAGGCAACCACGAGTCGCGCGGTGTATGGCAAGACCGAGGACCGGTATTTGGACCTCGTCCGCCGGTTTCCGCTCCGTCCGCTGCGCTGCGACGCCGACCTCGATGCGGCCGCCGCGGTCATCGATGCGCTCATCGATCGGCCCAAGCTCACCGCTCCGGAGCAGGATTACCTCGATGTGCTGAGCGATCTGGTGGAGGTATACGAGGCCGAGGGGGTCCCGATGCGGCCCGTCGGCGATGCGGATTTGCTCCGGTTCCTGATTGAGCAGAAGAAGGTGACCCAGGCCACGGCGGCGACCGGGGCCGGGATCGCCGAGTCGACAATCTCCGAAGTGCTGGCCGGCAAACGCAAGCTCAACAGAACCCAAATCGCCAAACTCGCCCGCTATTTCCACGTCGAGCCCAGCGCGTTCTTGTCCGAGTCGTGAATGGTCGGACCACACGACTCCTTCCCCGGTTTCCGGGTAAATGGTACTATTACGACTGAGATGTAACGATCCCGTTTACGGGGGATACGGCATGAGTCCGACCGTTGAACAACTGAAGATCACGCTTCGCGATCTGCCGAGTGCGGAACGAGCCGAGTTGGCGGAGTACCTTCTTGACTCATTGGATCCTGACGAGCAGGGCATCCGATCCGAATGGCTGGCGGTGGCGGAACAGCGCATGTCCAAAGTTCGTGCTGGGCAAGTTGTCGGAATTCCGGCGGAGGCCGTGCTGAATAGCCTTCAGGGATTGAATCGATGAAGCCGGTCATATTCGACCTCGACGCGGCTCAAGAGGCGCGCGATGCGGCCGATTGGTACGAAAGCGAAAAGGTCGGGCTGGGTGGAGAGTTCTGAACAGAGTTGAAGGCATCGCTAGAGCGCATTGAACAGAACCCCAAGATGTACGCGGCCGAATTGGGCTCAATCAGAGTCTGCCCGGTGAATCGATTCTCCTATTCGATCTATTACGAAGAGTTGGACGATCAGACTTGGGTGGCTGCGGTCGGACACAGCAGCCGGCGTCCCGGTTACTGGCGGAGACGCCGTCCGACCTGATCGCCGGTTATCGCGGCCGCGCAACTCGCTCGCAGAAACTAACCCCGCCCATTTCCCATCAGCCGATTCAATCGTTCGGTCAGTTCCTCATCGGCGGCGCTGGTCCAGAGGAATTCAGGCGGGGGGCGGAAGCCGCCCTCGGAGTTGAAGGTGGCGGCGGGGACGGGGCTGAGGGGGAGCATGCCGAGCGAGGCGCCGCGCAGGCGCAGGTCGAAGGCGGTCACTTGTTCGAGGTCGGCCACGTCGACGGTGCCGGGGGCAAACATGGTCGGGCCGTCGGTCACCAGCAGTTCTTGTTCGAGCAGCAGCGGCGATTGCATCCCGCCGGGGATTTGGGCGTGGACCTGGAGCGTGCACAGCCCGGCCATGCCGGCTTCGCGGCTGCTGATGAGGAAGCACGGTCCGATGCGGGTGATTTCGCTGATCGGCGGAAGTTGCCGGCGCACGGTCAGTTTGTTTTGCTTGTCGACGGTCACGAAGCGAGTGTCGGAGATGCGCAGCGAACGTTGAAACGTACGCTGGGAGATGGCTTTGACGCGCTGCGAGGCATAAACCCGCTCGCCCACGCGCCAGGTCACGGTCCAGGCGCCCATGCGCCGCGGCAAGTTCCGCGGGCTGGCGGAGATCAGTGCTTGGCGGCCCTGCAATTGTGTGCCCGATAACGCAACCGGTGCGTCGATACTGGTTCCGTCGCGTTCCGAGCGGAACTGCACGTTCAGGCCCAGATCGCCGAGCGGGGCCAGACTTCCTGAGCGGCTGACGACCACGGCGCAACCTTGCCAGCCTTTGCATTGAGAGGCCACGACGGTTTGGCAGGGCACGTTTTGATTGCCGACGCGCACCAGCACGGTCGGCATGTCGATGCGCAGGCCGTCGGTGAATTCGCTCATGCTCATGATCGGGAGCGGAACCACTCCGAGGCGTCGCTCTTTGTAGAAGAGTTCTGCTTCGACGGAGCGTTCGGGCGTGGCGAGGCGGAAGAAGACGCGGAAGCGTTCGCCGCCGTCCTCGGGGCGGAGGTTTTCGGCGGGGATGGGCGAGCGCTCGGGCATGCGGAGGGAGAAATCGGCTTTGCGGCGGGCCGAACGATCCAGTTTCAGGGCAGCCTCGACCAGCACGGCGTCGGCGTTCCAGGGAATCGCCGGGTCGTGCAGAATCAGGCCGGCCTTCTCGTAACTCACGTGAAGGCTTTGCGATTGCGGACCGCTTCGCAGCAGGGACTGAAGTTTATTCATGGCCCAGCCGCGCCAACGCTTGGGAAAGAGCCACATCGAGATCCTCCGCCGCGATGTCTCGCTCCGGCGCGCGGCAGATCAGGCACTCGGGCGAACGCGGAATTGCCATCCGATACGGTCGGAACGACTCGCGAAACACGTCCGGCACCTGCCTTAACGATAGCAACAGGCTCGTGAAACCGGGATCGAACCCGGTTGGGTTCTCCATTAACGACGCGGTTAACATCGCATGCAAACCGGTAACGGCCGCGATGGCCGCCTTGCTCGCGGGAACCGCCGCTTCCGGCACGGTCCCATTCGGCTGCGAATAATCCGGCGCTTTCGGCTTCTCCACTTCAACCGACCGCTTCAAATGGCTCGCCACGCAACCGTAACACGGCCCGCCCGGCCGAAACCAGTGCACGAACCCGCCAATCCCGCCGCTCAAGACTTCGCCGAGCGTCCACGGCTTGCCGTGCTTGCGCATCAGCGCATCGAAATGGTACTTAGCGGGTTCGTTGTCCGCGGCGCAGATGCCGATGTCCGCCTCCGCCACTGCTTGCTCGATTTCAGCCTGGCGGGCCGGGTCAGTCAAGTCCGCGACAATCAGGCGCACATCCAAATCCGCACGCCGCTCCGCCAACCACTCGCGAGCCAATTCCGCCTTGAGCCGGCCGACGGCGCTTAGCGGAAACAAGTGCCGTTCGACATTGTGCGGCTTGTAGACGTCCGGCTCAACCAAAGTGACGCGCGTCACGCGCGGTTCCCGCGCCACCGCATCCAACACGGGCATTCCACCGCTGCCTGCACCAACTTGAAAGACGATTGCCATTCTTTCGGACCACTCCCAATTCCAAATTCCAACCCACAAATTCCAAGGAAACTCCAAATCTCAACATTCAAGTTCCAACGAGGAACGGATCATGAGTCAGGATCCGGTCAATTTGGAATTTGGTTTCTTGGTCTTTGGATTTTCCTTGGAATT
>JBGQCZ010000502.1:0-4732 GCA_041495645.1 Gemmataceae bacterium
CCCGCCATTTGGTGCAAGAAAAACGGTGGGCCTCGCCCGGCCCTGAGAGGCCGGTCTCGACCCACCCTACAAGAATGCGACCGCAAGAATATGCCGATGAGGATCGTGCCATGAACCCATTTAATCAACTCGGTTTGAACATGACGCGCCGGCACTTTTTTCAGGCCGGCTCGAATCTGCTGGGCGGGGCCGCGTTGGCTTCGCTGCTGGGCGAACATGCGGTTGGCGCGGAAAACCTGCAAGGCGCCGTCGGACCGCATTTCACCGGCAAGGCCCGGAATGTGATCTACTTGCACCTGGTCGGTGGGCCGGCGCAGATGGACCTGTACGACTACAAGCCGAAGATGGATGGTTTTTACGACAAGGACTTGCCAGACTCGGTGCGCATGGGCCAGCGGCTCACGACCATGACCAGCGGGCAGGCCCGCTTCCCGATCGCGCCGTCGAAGTTCAAGTTCGCCCGCCACGGCAAGTGCGGCATGTGGGTTTCCGAACTCCTGCCACAGACCGCCAAGATGGTCGACGACATGTGCTTCATCCGCAGCATGTACACCGAAGCCATCAACCACGAGCCCGCTATCACGCTGATGCAGACCGGCAATCAAGTCACCGGCCGCCCGTGCCTCGGCGCCTGGACTTCCTACGGCCTCGGCTCGCTCAATCGCAACCTGCCGACCTTCGTGGTGCTCGTGGCCCAACCGCGAAATACCGAACAGGTGCAGGCGATCTCCGCCAGATTGTGGCAGGCCGGTTATCTGCCGGGCGAACATGCCGGCGTGTCGTTCCGCTCCGGCGCCGATCCGATCCTATACATCAACAATCCGCCGGGAGTGCCTCAGGAGATTCGCCGGAAGACTCTCGACGGCCTGAAGGCACTCAACGAAATCAACGAGAAAGCCACCGGCGATCCGGAGACGCGCACGCGGATCGAGCAATACGAACTGGCCTATCGCATGCAAACCAGCGTGCCGGAACTGGCCAACACGGCCAACGAACCAACCGCAACGCTGAAGATGTACGGCGACGACGTGAAGAAACCCGGCACGTTTGCCCACACAGTCCTTCTCGCCAGGCGGCTCGTCGAACGGGGCGTGCGCTTCGTGCAGATTTACCACAACAACTGGGACACGCACGGCAACGTCGCCGGCCGCTTGCCCGATCAATGCAAGGACGTGGATCAACCCTGCTGGGGCCTGATCCAGGACTTGAAGCAACGCGGGCTGTTCGATTCCACGCTGGTGATCTGGGGCGGCGAGTTCGGCCGCACGATTTATTCGCAAGGCGGTTTAAGCAAGACGAACTACGGCCGCGATCACCATCCGCGTTGCTTTACGATGTGGATGGCCGGCGGCGGAACCAAGGGCGCCACGATTTACGGCGAAACCGACGACTTCAGTTACAACATCATCAAGGACCCGGTTCACATCCGCGACTTCCACGCCACCGCCCTGCACCTGCTTGGTTTCGACCACGAGCGCTTCTCGGTGAAGTACCTGGGCCTGGATCAAAAGCTCACGGGCGTCGAGCCGGCACGAGTGGTGCGCGAGTTGTTGGCATAATTCCAGCGAGCCACGGGGCTTGTCCCCGTGGACCGCGCTGAATGCCCACTGTTTTCCTATTGCCTCGCGCGCCGGTGCCATCAACAATGGGAGCAGGCCAGAGGAGCAATTGTGACTGACCAGGACAAACTGAGCGACGACGACACGAAACGTGCCCTGCGGGTCTGGGAGGACTACCAAAAAGCGCACGATGTTTCGGCGTTGCAAGGCAAGGCGGTGGGCATCGACCCGAAGACCGGGCGGGTCTGGTTCGGCGACGATGCCCGCGAAGTCTCGCGAAATGCCCGGGCCGACGGGGTGACCTCGCGGCTCCTCGGCCTTCGCGTCGGCCAGGGCTTCTACCTGCGCAAAGGCGGGAGCGTGCGATGATTTCGGGGACCGTGACCGCCAGCGGCACGCCGATCATTCAAAAGGTCATTGGCGGCCAAACTTGGGATGCCATAGTCGATACGGGATTCAACGGTTACCTGGAATTGCCGGAATCTCTCTACTCCGCCCTCAGCCCCCAGTACCTCTTCGACTCAGTCTCGATGCTCGCCGCCGGTCAAACCGTCGTCGAACAATTGTTCGAGGTCCAAATCACATTCGACGGAATGCCAATCACCGCCGAAGTGACGTTCGCCCCCGATTCGCAAATCCTGCTCGGCACTGCCTTGCTTCAAGCGCATCGCCTCGACATCAACTTCAAGACCGCGACCGTGTTGATCGAACGCGTGCCCTGACGGTCCAACAACGCCCGCTCACCAACGAACCGGCATTCTTACCGCGTAGCGGTCAAAGACTCAAAGCCCGGCGTCGCGCAGCCCCGCATCCCAGTGCCCCGAAGGGGCAATCTGTGGCAGCCCAGGGCAACGCCCTGGGTCTCGCCAAACCGGAATCCAAGCCCTGAAAGGGCGCGATGATCATGCCTCAATCCCAAACGTATTTTTCGTCGTACTCGATACGATACTTCGCCAGGAACTGCCTGAATTCATCTTGAAAACTCTTCTTGCGATGATGCTCCTTCTGTTGGGCGATGTAACGCCTCAACGCCGCCACCCCCGATTCACCAATCGAAAATGCCCCATAACCGCTCTGCCAATAGAAATCGCGATACTTGGCGCCCTTGGTTTTCGCCCACTTCGACGAACTCTTCTTGACCTGCTCGACCAACTCCGCCAACGACACCTTGCGGCTCAACCGAAACAACGCATGGACATGATCCGCCGTTCCATTGAGAGCCAGCGTCGGCGAATCCATCTCGCGGAACACCGTCGCCATGTACGGATGAAGCTCGCGCTCCAATTCCTCGTCAATCCACGGGTGTCGATGTTTCGTGCTGAAAACGAGATGGACCAAAACGGATGCCAATGATTGCGGCATACGGCACCGGGCTCGGAGATCGCGCCCTTTCAGGGCTAAGACAACGGCGTCCGAGCACCTAGGGCGTTGCCCTAGGCTGCCACAGGTTGCCCCTTCGGGGCAAACAAAATCCGTCGTAACGACGCCTGGTGCCCCGAAGGGGCAATCTGCGTTAGCCCAGGGCAACGCCCTGGGTCTGAGGCCAACCGGAAATCAGCGCGGCGATTTATCGACAGCCCCGGTTCGGCGAAGCCGAAGCGGCAATCAGTGAGCTCGTATGCCAGAGCTGGATTGATTCGACAACCCATTGTTCAATCTTCCCGCACTTGCCGCATTGCTGCCATTATGTACAGCATTTCAAAGGCAAGGCTTTGCTTCAAAGTCCGCGTTGACACGAAGTAGTGGGTCGCCATGAAGTTCATTCCGTTTACGTGTCCAAAGTGCGGCGGGCTGGTGAGTGGAACAGTTGACTCGGTGCCCGGCGTTGCCCTACTGAACGTCGATCCCCATACGGGAAACGCGGAATACGCGGGTGAAACGGAAATCTGGTGGGATGATCAGAAGACGGATCGGGACTCGCAGGGGCGATTCATGCTCATATGCGACAATGGACACGTCTGGCCGGCTGAAATTCAGCCATGATTCGGACCCTACCTCTTGGCGGAACGCCGTCACACCCACCCCTGCTATTGCGGCTACAACAACTTTCGCACTTTTTTGTTTGCCGTCAGTATGGGTGACGCCGCGCCCGATCTTTCTGAGGCTGCCACAACTCCCAGCTGTAGACGACGATTGTTGACGCGGGCCGAAATCCGCATGACCTTACGCACTAGGAGCACCAGTGGTTGAAAAATCTCGCGTCAACAGAACTCTCAAGTCCCCTTCGATTGCGCCCAAGAGATTGGAATGGACGAGCGGCAAGTGAGCCGGATCCATCGTTTCCGGGGTTGCGACACCACCGTATCTTTCGAAGACCTTACCAAACTTCTTGCGCTTTGCCTTTACCTTACTTGCTTCCCCGTGGTCCGTGTCGTGTCGAAGATCGGTTCTAAGAGTATTGACATCGCTGAACGACTGTGGCCAAGCCTCACCGATCCGAGTACCAACCGATTCGCGAAACAAGAAGTACAAGTTATCAATTAGTGCAGCGTAATCACTGTCGGAACGAATAGGTTTGCGGATCTTGAGCAACGCTGGCGACGTCTTGTTGGTTGCCTTGAACAGGTCGTCGCCATGCTGCGCTTGATACTTATGGTTGATTTGCTGTATCAGCTGGGTGATCGAATCGCCCAGTTCAGTGATTCGTCCGGATACTCCGCTCTCGGCAACAATCGACGAATCGAAGATCTGCGCGAGTGCTGGAGACAGTTGAAACAGTTTTCGAAGGAGTATCTCGTGTCGAGTCTTGGCTCCGCCTTTGACGTTTGCGTTCACGGACCGCTGGAACGTAAGATAGTCACTGTCCGTCGCCGCTTGGCCCAATTCGATTTGATGAGTAAGAGCCTCAAGAAATGCAACGAAAAACTGCTGCAATTCCTTCTCTTTGCCGCCGCAACCATCTGTTGACACGAGTTTGCACGTCAGGGTTATTAGCGATTGTACAACCGTGCGAGTGCGCAACGATTCGCCCTTTCCAGCAAACGCGCTTTGCAGAAAATCCAATGACCTCGTGATGCGCTTGGCGATGGCCGACGTGGCGGAAAAGTTCTCGTGTGATTCAAAGACGCTCTTCATCTGAAGTGGTCCCCATCTTCTGTACCACGGGAAGCCGGTTTATCGCTATAGTCCCGGCGGCCCGTACCTATCAATGTTTCACAATACTTTGACCTTTC
>JBGQCZ010000503.1:0-4731 GCA_041495645.1 Gemmataceae bacterium
AATTGTCGGCCACGCTGAGCAAGCTTCGTCTGGATGGCTCGGCCGGGGGCGAACAACTCATGTCGCCGCCGCAACCAATGCTGGTGCCGAAAAAGAAGTAACGGGCGTACGAACAACTTCAACCGTTGGCGGTCCACGCGGCCGCCGGCGGTTTTTTCGTCTTTCTTGTACTACATTTCCTCTAAGGAGAATCCCGAGCTCCAGCCCGGTATCGTTGCGCCCAGACGTGCGCCAGGAATTGTTTGGATGAACGTTGACGTTCACGCTCCGCCCGAGCCACCTGAAATTCCGGTGTCCGAAAACGGCAACCCCGACGTGCCGGCGCCGCCCGCTCCCGATCTGCCGCTCACCATCATCGAACCGCGTTCGGGTTGGCAGTTCGTCGATGTCAACGAAATCTGGCGCTATCGCGAACTGCTCGGCTTCCTGATCTGGCGCGACGTCAAAGTTCGCTACAAGCAGACGGTGCTCGGAGCGGCCTGGGCCATTCTGCAGCCGCTCGCCACGATGATGGTGTTCACGCTGTTCCTGCGCGACATCGTGGGCGTGCCGAATTCACCCGTGCCGTATCCGCTGTTCGTGTTTTGCGGCATGCTGATGTGGACGAGCTTCGCCAACGCCGTCACCAGCGCCAGCAACAGCGTCGTCGCCAGCCAAAACATGGTGACGAAGATTTACTTTCCGCGCATGCTGATTCCGCTCGGAGCGATCGGAGCGGTAGCCGTCGACGTGCTCGTGGGCGCCGGCATGTTGGCGCTGCTCATGATCGGCTATGCGATCGCCGGATACGAAATCACGATCGGCTGGCGGATTCTATACGCGCCGTTTCTGGTGTTGGCGCTGGGCATGGCGGCGACCGGTCTGGGCACGTTGCTCTCGGCTCTCACCGTGGCCTATCGCGATTTTCGCCACGTGGTGCCGTTCCTGGTGCAACTTTGGTTATTCGCGACTCCGAGCATCTTCGTGCAGGCGGCGACGATGTTTGGTCCACGCGGCCAGGCGGCGCTGCGGCTCAATCCGGTTCACGGCCTGATCGTGAACTTCCGCGCGGCTGTTCTCAATCAGCCCCTGGAACCGGTCGCGCTGGGCAGCGCTTTGTTCATCAGCGTCGGCCTGATGTTGTTCGGCTGTCTTTATTTCCGCCGGGTCGAGCGACAATTCGCGGACATCATTTAGAAATGAAACACGCCATTCGAGTCCAGGATTTGTCGAAGCAGTTCCGCCTCGGATCGCGCGGCGGGGACAGCTACCGGACGCTGCGCGAATCGCTGATGAACGCTCTGCGCTCACCATTTCGCCGGCCAGTCGCCGGACCGAATGACGATCGCACGCATTTTTGGGCATTGAAGAACGTCGGCTTCGAAGTCAACCCCGGCGAAGTGGTCGGCATTGTCGGCCGCAACGGCGCCGGGAAGTCCACGCTCTTGAAGATTCTCAGCCGGGTCACCGAACCGACGACGGGCCGCGTCGAGCTGCGCGGTCGAGTTGGCAGCCTCCTGGAAGTCGGCACCGGGTTTCACTTGGAACTGACGGGCCGCGAAAATATCTTCTTGAACGGTTCGATCCTCGGCATGTCGCGGCGCGAGATCGTGCGGCGGTTCGACGAGATTGTGGCATTTGCCGAACTCGAAAAGTTCCTCGATACTCCCGTTAAGCGATATTCGAGCGGGATGTACGTGCGGCTGGCGTTCTCGATCGCGGCGCACCTGGAGCCGGAGATTCTCATCGTCGATGAAGTGCTGGCGGTGGGCGACGCGAGTTTTCAACGCAAGTGCATCGGCAAGACGCAGGAGGTGGCTCGCGGCGGCCGGACGATCCTGCTGGTGAGCCATCAGATGGACGTGGTGCGTCGGTTGGCCACCAAGGCATTGCTGTTGAAACAAGGACAATTGATCTGCTCGGGCGATCCGGTCGAAGTCTTGAATCGTTATCTGGCCGAAGGCGCGGGCCGCATTCTGCCCGGCATCGCGGTGGACGCGCACCGTCTGCCGCGCGGCGGGAACCTTGAAGCGATCTTCGCAGAAGTCACCTGCACGAGCGACGACACGCCCTCCGGCTTGCTTCATTCCGGCGGTTCGCTACGGGTGGAGACAGTCGCCGAAGCGCGCCGGCCGGTCCGGTTCAACAGTCTCAGCGTGTGCCTGCTCGATCGAAACGGCACTCGGCTGATTTCGGCCGATACGTTCGCGCCGGACCGTGAAGCCCGCCTCCTCGAGCCGGGCCGGCATCAACTGGCCGTGCGTTTGCCGCACGTGCCGTTGCGGCCGGGCGTTTATGTTTTGGGACTATGCCTGGCGCAGCGCCCGCTCGTCTTCTTCGACAACTGCGAAGCCATCGGCGAGATCGAAGTGTTGCCGGGAACCGGACAGGAGGATCAACCGCGGCCCTTGCTGGACGGGCCGGTGTCGTGCGACGTGGAATGGTTGGAGTGAATACGCCGTGATCGACTTGAGCGTGATCATTCCGACCTTCAATCGAGCGACCTTTTTGCTAAGCGTGGTGGAATCGATTCGCGCGTGCGGCGTGGCGCGGCTTGAAATCGTCGTGGTGGACGACGGTTCGACGGACGACACCGCGGCGGTCGCTTCAAAACTCGGCGTGATCTGCACGCGGCAGGCGAATGCCGGGCCAGCGGCGGCACGAAACACGGGCGCGGCCATGAGCCGCGGACGATTTGTCGCCTTCCTCGACTCCGACGACCGCTGGCATCCCGGAATCGCGGGCAATGTCCTCGCCCTTCTCAATCGCCATCCTTATATCGGTGCGATCTTCACCGACGCGCAAATTAAAAACGGCCCGGTGACGTCATTCATCAATTGGCCTGGACGGCTGGGGCTGACCGACTTGGCGTTCCGCGAGCCGGAGGCGGGACTGCGCATCGTGGAGCGTGCGGCCTTGTTTCGCCGATTGTTGGATCGCAACTTCATATTTCTGGGCGCCGTCGTAATGCGGCGCGAAGCGTTCGAGCAGTGTGGGCGATTCGACCCGGCTTTCCACGGAACCGAGGATTGGGAACTCTGCCTGCGCTTGGCCGTGAAACACTCGCTCGGCTTTTGGAATGAACCGCTGGCACAATGCATCCGACATGAAGGCTGCTTGTCCAACGACACGGACCGCATGCTCGGCGATTGTTGTCGTACGCTCTTGAAGATGCGGGAAGATGGGTCGCCCGAAGTGGCCGCCCACCGCGCTTGCATCGACGAGAAACTGCGAGCGCAGTTGTTCAGCCATGCTTACCTGGCCTACGACCGCGGCGATTATGCGGAAGCCGGTCGGCGCTTTCGGCGTCAAATGCAGGCGTGCGGCTGGGGCTTGTTGCCGTTCACTCTTAGCGCTGTGTGCTCGCTGCCGCTGGGATTGCCACGGCGCTTGCGCAACCTGAAACGCGCCTTCGGCGGTTCCACCGCCAACAGTTGAGACGCTCCATGACGCCGACGGTCGGAATCGTGCTGGTGAATTACAACGGCCTCGCCGACACGCGCGACTGCCTGCGCTCACTCGCCGGCATCGACTATCCGCGCTGGTTTCCGGTCGTCGTGGATAATGCCTCGGCCGATGATCCCACCACAACCATCGAATCCGAATTCCCCGGCTGCCCTGTCATACGCAACGCGGTCAACGGCGGTTGGGCGGGTGGAAATAACTTCGGCATTCGTTTTTGCCTCGACCGTCACGCCGACTATGTGATCCTTCTCAACAACGACACGCGCGTCGATCCGAAATTGATCGATCGGTTGATGTCAGCGGCCGAACATCAGCGTGGTTTCGGAATCATTGGCCCCGTAATCCGGGATTTCGACCCGCCTTCCGACATTCAGACCGAAGGCTGCACGTTCAACCGCCCCGGCCGGCCCGATTTTTTTCAGCGCCGCGCCGTGCCGCTTGGCAACGGCGACGTACCGACCGTAACCGAGGTCGACATCGTCAACGGCTGCTGCATGCTGATCGCGGCCCCGGTGTTCCGCAAGATTGGTTTGATCGACGAGCAGTTCTTTCTGGTTCACGAGGAGTCGGACTTTTGCCTGCGCGCGCGAAAAGCCGGCTTTCGTTGCGGCGTCATCGGCGAAGCGCTCGTCTGGCACAAAGGATCGCAAACGATTCGCCGTTCCGGATTGCGCGTGCAGCGATACTACGATGCCCGCAATTTGCTGCTGTTGCTGAGCAAACACGGTTATTTGCCGGGCAAACGGAGCGGGCGGTTGCGGTCGCTTTGGCGCTATTTCAAATATGCCTACGCTCGCTACGAAGCCGAGCGCGACGCCGGAAGCGACGACGCGGCCCAAGCGGTGCTGGAAGGCGTTTGCGACGCGTTGGCACGCCGGTACGGTCAGCATCGAACGGGCCCGAGACTCGGTCTCGGAGTTTTGCGGGCGATTTTCGAATTGCGACGCGGCAAGATACGTACTCAGTACCCGGTACTCAGTACTCGGGAGACCGCGCCATGAGGTTTCTTTTCTTGAAGAAATCGCTCAACTGGCCGCGCGCGACGGGGCACGACATCCATGCGTTCCACTTGTCGCAGGCTTTGGCGAAACTCGGCCATGCCATCGGTTTTGCCACGGTCGATCCGCCCGCAGAAAAAGCTCTCGATGGCCTGCCGCTGGATGCGGGATTGCATTCGCTCCGAGGCAATTCGCCTTCGAGCAACGTTAGTTTCTCGGTTTGGGAGGGAGAGGCTCCTGCCGAGCCTGTGCAGAAGGCTCGGCAGGAGCCTCGCCCTCCCAAACCGAG
>JBGQCZ010000504.1:0-4726 GCA_041495645.1 Gemmataceae bacterium
CGCCGCCGGCGGAGCCTTCGGCTTGAATCTCGCCGAGTTTCGCCTGAAATCGCTCGGCCTCCTCGCGAATCTTGCCCATGTTTTTCATCAGGCCGGCAAGCTGACCGATTTCTTTGAACATGTTCAAGCCTCTTCATTTTCAGTTGCGGGCGGCGAGTCGGTCGTGGGCTTGGGCGGCGGTTCCGAACCGAATCCCGGATCGATAAACATCGGCAACGCGCCCAACTCCTCCATCGCCCGCTGCAACAGCGGAAACTCCTTCATCAACTCCTGCGGCCTGGCCTTTGGGACCGGCACATGAACTCCGTTGCTGCCCGTGGCCGGCGTCGAGCCGGCCTTTCGCTCCAGGCGCACCTTCCACGCCTGGCCAGTTCGCTGCCGAATGGCCTCGTGCAAACGCTCGAGGTTCATGGGGTTGGAGCAGTTCTGATACGCGGCATTATACTCGTTCGGAAACGATAGTACCAGAGCATTTGGCCCGAAAATTGCAGGAAGTCCCGCCCGTTGCAACTGGCCGGACAACATAACACCAGCCAGCGAAAGTATTTCCGGCCAAACGTCCGGCAGTGATTCGGCCGTTATTTCTCTTGAATTTTCGCCGGATTCAGATTTTTTTTTTCCTTCGGGCGGTAGAGTTAGACCGGTGCGAGAAGGCGTCGTGCCGGGTGTGGAGTTGGCCTGAGCACCCGGTTGGCTGAGCCATTGCGCCAGTTGAGAAAGTTGGGCCAGGTCTTCGAGCCGGCACAGGCGGATGAGGGCCATTTGCAACAGCGTTTGAATCTGTCCGCTGCCGCGCAGGCGATTCTTGGTCGTGATGAAAATGTCCAACCCGGCCAAGACCGTGTCCAGGTTCATCGACTCCGCTTGTTTGATGAGCGCGTCCCGAAAGCGCGTGGGCGTATTCAGATCTTTCACGTCCTTGCCGGCGCACACCAGGAGCATCAAGTCGCGCCAACAGTCGATGAGTTGGTCCAGGAGTTCGCCTAGCTGAAGGCCGGCGTCGGCCAGCTCGCGCAGGCGTTCCAGCGCCAATTTCGCATCGCGCGCCGCGACGGCCTCGACCAGGCCCATCACGCGTTCCGGCCCCGCAATGCCCAGAAGTTTTTGAACTGCGTCGGTGGTGAGTCCGTCGCCGCCGAAGGCCATCATCTGATCCAGCAGCGACTGGGCGTCGCGCATCGAGCCGGCGGCCCGGCGGGCGATGATCTCCAGGGCATCGTCGTCGGCCTTGATTTTCTCGGCTTTGACCACGGCGCGAAGTTGTAGAGCGATGCGCTCGACGTTGATCATCCCGAAATCAAATCGCTGGCAACGCGACAAGATGGTAATCGGGACCTTTTGCACCTCGGTGGTGGCGAAAATGAACTTCACATGCGGCGGCGGTTCTTCCAGCGTCTTGAGCAAGGCGTTGAACGACTCCTTCGTGAGCATGTGGACTTCGTCGATGATGTAGACCTTATAACGGCTGCGGGCGGGGCGCGTGGTCACGTCCTGGCGAATGGCCCGGATTTCGTCGATGCCGCGATTGCTGGCGCCATCGATCTCGCGCACGTCAATGTCGTCACCGGCGGCAATCGCTATGCACGACGTGCATTTGTCGCACGGAGTCGGGGTTGGTCCTTTTTCGCAGTTGAGCGCTTTGGCGAGGATGCGAGCGGCGGAGGTTTTGCCGACACCGCGAGCGCCGGTGAACAGGTAAGCGTGGGCGACGCGATCGCTGGCGAGGGCGTTGCTTAGCGCCTGGGCGGCCGCCTCCTGACCGATCAGTTCCGCGAACTGCTGCGGCCGGTAACGGCGCGCGACGACCGTATATTCGGTTTTCGCCTTGGCCATGTTCGTCCCGGGTGTCGTGAATTCTGGATGGCCTCGTCGGCCCCGGATTATTCTATGACCGGGACCGTCTTAACGGTGACTTTGCGGATGACGATCGAAGTGACGGGGCGGCCTTGTTCTGGACCCGGCTCGGTGCTGACAACCGGCTGCTCGGCGAGTTTCTTGACAATCTCAAGGCCCTTGGTAATTTTCCCGAATGCGGAGAAGTTGGTGTCCATGGCCGGCGCGGGCGTGAGATTCATGTAAAAGCGGCACGACGCGGTTTCCGCGTTGTCTTCGCTCGGCATCAGACACGCGCCCACCGTGCCTTCCTCGTGTTTCAGTTGCCTGCCAAATTCCGGACGCAGCCAGTAACCCAAATGGCTGCTGGCCGGGTCGGCGCTCTCGACGGGTGAACCTGCCTCAAGGAGCACGAGCTTGCTGGGCATGCCATCTTCGTTCATGCCTTCTTGGCGGACGATGCGGTCGATGCGCAGGCCGTCGTAGAACTCGAGCATGGCGAGGACGACAAAGTTGCGTACGTGGTTCGGCGCCGCGTCGGGCTGCATGAGGATTTCGATCGTGCCGAAGTCCTGATTCCCGTCGCTCAAGTCAAGTTCGAGCAAATAAGTTTGTCGCTTGCCGTCGGCGGTGGTGAACTTGATCGTGTTCCAGAGTTTTTGCACCTGTTCGTTAAGATCGCCGCAATTCTTGCCCGTGCGCGTGAGGGCCGGGGGAAGGGCGACGCCAGCGTCTGCCGGTATTTCTACCGTGGTTGCTTCCTCGAACGGCTGGTGGTACTTGTCGGGTTTGGCCGGCTCCGTTTGCGTCGCGTTGCCCGGCTTGACGTCAACATTGCCGATCGCAACGGTAGGGGCCTTGACCTCTACTGATTGTTCGTTGGACTTATCGCAACCGCAGAATGCCGTGCCAACGAGCGCGGCCGCGATACCCGATCCAACGCATTTTCGCCAGCTTCCACGAACGGCCATGACCTCCTCCTTTTCCCGCCGGTTCCGATGATAATTCCGGAAGGCGCGGACCATAGTCGGGTTCGGTGCTCAGGTCAATTCAATTCCGGCGGCGAGGTGCACAGTGTCCAGCAACGAATTGCTGATCGAAGCCATGCGGAAATATCACGAGGGCCGGCAGAGCGGCGGACTCAAGCGGAAATACCGGTGTATGGCCGAGGGTGCATTCGAGTTCTTTCGCGGCACCAACTTTCTGTTCGCCCGGGCCTGGCCCGAGCTTCAGCCGCGATGGCCCGGCCCGGCCGTTTGGCTGTGCGGCGACTTGCACCTCGAAAACTTCGGGGCGTTTCCCACCGACGACGGTGATTTCCGCTTCGATATCAACGATTTTGATGAGTCGGTCGTCGCGATGTGCAGCCTCGATTTGGTCCGCTGCTCGACGAGTATTCTTCTCGCAGCCGAATCCTGGCACCTCTCGCCGACGCAGGGCACGGGCATGGTATTGTCGTTTCTCGACGCCTACCGGAGTACCTTGCTCGACGATTCGTTCGGCGGCCCCAAGGATGCCCAACCCAATTTCAGCGCGGTGGCGACGTTGCTGGACGCGGTGAGGCTCGGCTCGCGCGACACGATGTTGCAGCGCTACGCGGAGCGCTGGCGCGACGGTAAGTGGTGGTTTCGCAAGAACGATGCGCGCGTCAAGGGCGTGAGCGATGAGACTCGCGAGGAAGTCGCCCGCACGATCACGGAGTTCGGCAAGAGTAAAGGATGGCAAGTGCTCGATGTGGTCAAGCGCTATTCCGGCATCGGCAGCCTGGGTCTACGGCGTTACCAAGTGCTGGTCCAAGCGAGCGGGTCGAGTGCGCCGGAACTTTACAGCTTGAAGGAAGCGGCGTCGTCGGTCTTGGCGCCATTTGTCGATGCGGCTCAGCCCGCGTTTCCGAACGAAGCGGCGCGCATCGTCACCGGCCAATCGCTGCTGCAAGGCAATCCGACGGCTGGACTGGCAGCAGTGGAGGTCGGTGGCCGATCGTATCGGTTGCGCGCCATGATCCCGGATGAGAATCGCTCGTCGCTGAATCGGTTGCAGCAAAAGCCGAAACGCTTGCGGCAGGCCGTGGCACTCGCTGGAGAATTAACCGCTCGATCGCAACGACGCGGCAGCCGACTTGCGGGTGAGGACCGCTTCAGCGGCTTGACGAGTTGGGTCGAAACCCCGGCGCTCGACGCGGTGCTTGCCGCCGCCGTGCGCTTCGCGGACTGGGTGACGCGGGATTATGGGGAGTACCTGAAGGCGTTTCAGGAAGGCTCGTTCGAGTCGTAGGCGAAACAATCGCTACGCCTACGACAATTCAATTCTCACGCGCTCTTGAACGTCAATTCCTCGCGACCCGCGTCGAAATCGACCGTCACGGTTTGTCCGTCGCGCACTTCGCCCTTGAGCAGCAGCCGGGCGAGCATGGTTTCTACTTCCTTTTGCAGCACGCGCTTGAGCGGGCGCGCGCCGTAGGAGGGTTCGTAACCCACGCGGACAATGTGCGACTTCGCCGCGTCGGTCATCTCGATGTTGATGTGCCGCTCGGCTAGCCGCTTGCGCAGATGGACCAATTGAATATCGACGATCTTCTTCAGGTGCTCCTCGCTCAACGCATGGAAGACGATCACTTCATCGACGCGATTCAGGAATTCCGGCCGGAAGGCTTTACGCAATTCCTCCAATACCGCATCCTTCATGCGGTCGTAGACTTCGCCGATGTACGAGCCCTTGAATTGCAAAATCCGCTGGCTGCCGATGTTCGAAGTCATGATGACGATCGTGTTTTTGAAATCGACCGTGCGGCCTTGGCCATCGGTCAGCCGGCCGTCGTCCAGCAATTGGAGCAACGTGTTGAAAACGTCGGGGTGGGCTTTTTCGATCTCGTCGAACAACAGCACACAGTACG
>JBGQCZ010000505.1:0-4724 GCA_041495645.1 Gemmataceae bacterium
AACTGATTATTGAAATCGCGACCCGCTGATCGCCGCGGTTGCGATTTGCCGCCGCGACTCGCGGCGGCGCGATTCCGGGTTTTTCGTTTCCTTACCCCGTAGCGAGAGGGAGCTATGCGAATCCGCTGGCGAGGATTGGAACTGCCCAGTCGAGTGGTCGCGGATCGGGCCACCCTGACCGACACGCATGGGAAGTTCATCGCCGAGCCGTTCGAACGCGGCTTTGGCATGACCGTCGGCAACAGCTTGCGCCGATTGTTGCTGTCCAGCCTCGAAGGCAGTGCCGTCACCAAAGTGAAAATCCAGGGCGTCCTTCACGAAATCACCACCATTCCCGGCGTGGTCGAGGACGTGACCGACATCATCCTCAACGTCAAGAGTTTGATCGTCAAGAACAACAGCGATCAGCCCGCCGTGATCCGCATCGACCGGCACGAAAAGGGCGTGGTCAAGGGCAAGGACATCATCACCGAAGCCAACGTGCAATTGTTCAACCCCGAGCACGTGATCGCCACCCTCAACGCCGATGTGCCGTTCGTCATGGAAATGACGGTGGAAAACGGCCGCGGCTACCGCACCGCCGAGGACGCCGCCGGCAAGGACTACGAAGTCGGCGTCATTCCCGTTGATGCCAGCTTTTCGCCGGTGGTGCGCGTCAAGCACGAGATCGAGGAGACGCGCGTCGGCCAAAAAACCAACTACGACCGGCTGTTGCTCGAAATCTGGACGAACGGCACAGTCACTCCGCAAATGGCGTTGGTCGAAGGCGCCAAGATCCTGCGCAAGCATTTGAATCCGTTCATTCAATACTCGGAGCAAGGGCCGGAAGTGCCGCTGGACGACCGCTACGACGCGGCCGCCGCCGCCGAGACCGCCCAGGATCTTGAGATGGACCGCAAGCTCAACATGAGCCTGGCCGAATTGGAACTGTCCGTTCGCGCCACCAACTGCCTGGAATCTGAAGGGATCACGACGGTCCGCGACCTGGTGATCCGCACCGACGACGAGCTCCTGGAAGTCCGCAATTTCGGCGAGACGACCTTGCGTGAAGTGAAGACCAAACTTCAGGAGCGCGGCCTGACCCTCGGAATGAAGATCCCGGCGAGAAAATCATAATCAGAAATCAGAGGTCAGAAGTCAGAGGTCAGAAATCAATTGACTTCTGACCTCTGACTTCTGACTTCTGACTTCTGACTTCTGACCTCTGACATTGGTGACTGCCATGCGACACAGATGCGCCGGTCGAACGCTCGGCCGGAATACCACCCATCGCCTCGCCTTGTTCCGCAACCTGACGCGGGCGCTGTTCTTGCACGACCGCATCATTACCACCGTGGCCAAGGCCAAGGAAGTGCGGTCGTTCGTCGAAAAGCTCATCACCATCGCCAAGAAGGGGCTGGCCGCGGACAGTCCCGCGAAGACGCTGCACGCCCGCCGGCTGGTTCTGGCGCGATTGCACGACAAGGATCTTTCCGCCAAGCTGTTCAAGGAAATCGCCCCGCGTTACGCCGACCGTAAGGGCGGCTACACGCGCATTATCAAGCGTCACGAGCGCAGACTCGGCGATGCCGGCGAAACGGCTTTCTTGGAACTTTTGAAGGCCGGCGAACAGAAGGTCCGAGCGAAGGCGCCGGCGCAAATGGCGCCCGCCCCGGCAGCCACGAATTGATTCATTCCTCCGACTGATTCGGTAGGACATCACGTTTTCGTAGCGGGCTTCCTCGCTTACGCGTCGGGCTCCGAAGTCGGAGCCCGACGCGTAAGCGAGGGAAGCCCGCTACCTCTCAAATCCTGTCTTTTTCACGGCCGACTTGATAGATTCGGTCTTCGCCGCGGTACAACCTGTTGAGGAGGCCCGATGCGCGATTCGCCGGAGACACGCCTGTCGCTATTGCTGCGGCTGCGCGATCGGGCGGACGACGAGGCTTGGTCGCGGTTCGTCGATTTGTACGGGCCGTTAGTGTACGGGCAGGCGCGAAGGGCAGGGCTTTCGGATGCCGATGCGGCCGACCGGATGCAGGAAGTGTTGCTCGCCGTGGCGCGTGGGGTCGAGCGTTACGACGCCGGGCGCGGACCGTTTCGCAAATGGCTCTACACGGTCACTATGAACAAGCTGCGTTCGTTTTGGAAGAAACGAAGTCGCGAACCGGAATCAGCGGACCCGGTTGAAATCGCCGACAGGGCCGATCCGGACGAGCGCTGGGAGAATGAATATCGTCAGCGCTTGTTTGCCACGGCAAGCGAGATCGTGCGAAAGCAAGTCGATCCGCTGCATTGGCGTGTGTTCCGGCTGGCGGCAGTTGAAGGCGGGGCCGGCGCCGCGATTGCTGCAGAGTGCGGGGTGAAGGTCGAGCAAGTGTACGTGATCCGGCAGCGCGTGCGGCAGAAGCTCAGTGATGCGATCGCCAACCTGGAAGAGGAGTGACTCCCATGATTACCGCCTGCCCAAGCCGTCCGCGTTGGCGCGAGTGGCTCGACGGTCAGTTGAGCGCCGACGAACGCAGCGAACTGTCGGTTCACGTCGAAGGCTGCCTCCATTGCCAGCGGCTGCTGGACGACTTGGCCGGCGACGAGCGTGGCTGGGCGAACGCGGGAACGTTGCCCCCGCCGCCCGATAACGAGTGCATTCGCGCGATGAACGAATTGAAGGACCGCCCGCCGGTTCTCGAACAACCGAATTCCGACGTGTTGTCCGCGGACGATCCAGGCCGGCTGAAGAAACTGGACGGCTATGAGATCATCGGCGAGGTGGGCCGCGGCGGCATGGGCGTGGTGCTGAAAGGGTTCGACCCGAAGCTCCAGCGCGTGGTCGCCATCAAGGTATTAGCGCCGCACCTCGCGGCCAATGCCGCTGCCCGCGAGCGCTTCCTGCGTGAAGCGCGGGCCGCTGCCGCGGTGGCGCACGAACATGTCGTCACCATCCATGCGGTCGAAGAATCCGCATCCGGCACGCCGTATCTGGTGATGCAATTTGTACCGGGACGATCGTTGCAGGAGCGGTTGGATCAAAGCGGGCCGTTGGAATTGAAGGAAATTCTTCGCATCGGCATGCAGACCGCGGCGGGGCTGGCCGCGGCCGACGCGCAGGGGTTGGTCCATCGCGACATCAAACCGGCGAACATTCTTTTGGAGAACGGCGTCGAGCGGGTAAAGCTGGCCGATTTCGGGTTGGCCCGTGCTGCCGACGACGCCAGCCTGACCCGCAGCGGAGTCATCACCGGTTCCCCGCAATTCATGTCGCCGGAACAGGCTCGCGGCGAGACCGCCGATCATCGCTCCGATTTGTTCGGCCTGGGTTGCGTCCTGTATGCCATGTGCGCCGGACATCCGCCGTTTCGCGCACCGACGGCGCTGGCGGTGCTCAAGCGCGTTTGCGACGATGCTCCGCGGCCGTTGCACGAAATCAATCCGGACGTGCCCGATTGGCTCGAAGCGATCGTTTTCAAATTGCTGGCGAAGGACCCGGCCGAGCGTTTTGAAAGCGCCGCCGAAGTTGCCGATTTGTTGGGACAACACTTGCGGCACATGCAGCAGCCGGAAACGGCGGCGCCGGCAAGCGTGGAAATCCCCGCCTCGGCTCTGCCACGTCGCAATGCGGCGGTTGCGCCTCAAGCCTATCGGGCTGCGGCGAAGGGTTCCAACCGCGTCATTTGGGTCATCCTCGCCTGTGTAGCGGGATTTTTTCTAATGTGCATTAGCTTGCCGGTGGTGGTTGGTGTGGCTTTGTTTTGGCTCCGCGGCGATGACAGCCCACAAAACTACCCGATGGTAACGAACGAGGTTCAAAGTAATTTCGCCGAGCCTGCGATGAAGGTGACATCTCCCAAGTCGCCTCCGCGCCCGCTGATCGAAGCGCTGACGGACCCGAAAGCCGAGGAACTCGCGACCATGCGGCAGTATTGCACCATTGAATCGGTGAAATACGACTCGAAAACGCAGACCGTTGAATGGAGCGGAAAAACCTTCGCGGGGAACGGAACGAAAGACTCAACGCAATCGATATTGCAGTCGGAGGTGTGCCCAATCCAGTTCTTCACTGGAGAAGGACGGCCTGCCGGAAAACTCGCAATTCAGCTGCAAGTGGGAAAGCGCGACGCGGAAGGCCGCTTCCAGGTGTATTTCAAGCTGCCGTTGTCGGAAGAGATTCTCAAGAATGCGGCGACCTTCGAACTTGGCAGTCGCTAATGCTGCGTCAACCGTGATCGGAGCCTATATACGATACCCATGTATACTCCTCTGCATCTTCAGTTCCGGCCCCATCAGAAGTAACAATTCCAAGATTTATTTTCGTAGCAAAACGCCTATATTTGTAGCGGTTTTCTTTAGTGTACAGATGAACAGAACGTGTTTTCTCTGCGTGCCCGCGTTCGTAGGCAACAACGGCATGTTGCGGGAAGCAAAATCCCTGAACGCCGAGAACTTCTGAGTTGGTGGACAAATGGTCACATGACTATAATAGCGATGGCCTCGAGGGGGGAGGGGCACGTCGTGGGCTGGCGTCCCGGAACGCATGACCTACGTCAGCCCTCCCCTCCCTTTTTCTTGGGGTGTCTCCTAGGTTGGCGCAAGGAGGGGGCCCGAACCTCCGCCCTCCTTGCGTTTTTTGTCTTCAGTTCTTTGACATCTTGACTGAGTACCGCGACGAAGAGCGCACGGGGGCCGTGGCGCGGGAAAAGTAGGGGCCGGCATGCGGGAAAACCGCTGAGAGACTCATCCATGGGTCG
>JBGQCZ010000506.1:0-4712 GCA_041495645.1 Gemmataceae bacterium
GATCCAGGTCTACGAAGCCGTTTCGCGCAAGCTGATTCAAACGATTAATACCAATTCCGGCGGCGGTTACACGTACGGCGTGGGGTCTGATTCACGCACGCTGGTGATCCTGGGCCGCGACACCGGAGTGCTAAGCCTGTTCGATCTGATTACCGGAGAAAAGAAGTCCGACCTGCCGCTGCCAAAGACTTCGAACCGCGAGGAATATGCCGGCATGCTGCCGCGGCGCTTGATCTCGACGCGGTACGCGCGCTACATCGGCGCCGGCACGGAAGGCCATCTTACCGTTTGGGATATCGCCCGCGGCCGACAGGTGCGCAGCATTCCGTTTCCCGAAGACCGAGTCTTGCGCCACGCCGCGCTTTCGGCCGACGGCCGCTTCGCCGCCATCGATTTCTATGGCGGCGAGCTCGCCGTCTGGGAATTGGCCTCCGGAGCGCTGCGCATTCGCCTCGTCCCCTGGGCCAACTCGGGCCGCGATTATCGCCAACCGACCGTGCGGCAGGAGATCGACGGACTGCGCTATCCGATTGCGGTGACGTTTTCGCCCGACGGCCGGCTGCTGGCTCGCGCCTGCGAAGACCGGAAGGTCCGCATCTGGGACGTGCTGACCGGCAAAGAGGCAGCCGTGTTCGACGGCCACAAGGACCACGTCAGCTGCGTGAGTTTCTCACCGGACGGCAACCGGTTTGCCACTGCTGGCGGCGACGCAACCGCTTTGGTCTGGGACATGTCGGCGATTCGAGCGAAACTTCCGAGTCTGGCTGCACCGCTCGGCCGGACGAAATGGGATTCGACGTGGGTCGCTTTGGCCGACGCGGACGGCGACAAGGTGCGGGAAGCCATTCGCGCGCTCGCCGGCGACCCGACCTCGGCCGTGGCAATATTGAAGGATCGCGTGAAGCCGGCGCAGGGCCCCGACGAAAAGCGACTGGCGAAACTCATCGACGAGCTGAACGACGCCAAGTTCGCGGTGCGGCAAAAAGCCAAGCGCGAATTGGAACAACTCGGCGACCAGGCGGTGCCCGCCCTCCAAGAGGCGGCCGCGAACGGCGTTTCCGCCGAAGTACGACGGACCGCCCAGCGCATCCTCGATGGACTCGGCACTCGCTCACTGAACGCCGAGGAAATGCGGGCGCTTCGAGCCGTAGAAGTTCTCGAAATGTGCGGCACGGCCGAGGCCAAGGCCATTCTGAAAACGCTCACGACCGGGGCTGCCGCAGCCACCTTGACCGAGGAAGCGAAAGGTGCCCTGGACCGGTTGGACAAGCGGGAGAATCGCGAATAGTACGCGAGCGATCGAGGTGTGTCAACGAGCCCGCAGCGCCAGCAAGGCCGTGTCGCTTTACGAAGCCCAATTCTCAACCGTGATGCCCGGAATGGCGGCAAGGTCGCCGTCTTTGGACACGACGATGCAATTCGGAAGTGTGCGTGCAATGGCGCCAATCTGCATGTCGACTTGCTGGATTACTCGGCCTGCCCGCTTGAGCGTGTCGAAGATCCGTCCGTATTCCTCGGCGGCTTCATCGCTGTACGGCCAGATGAACAAGCGCGACACTGCATGCTTCAGAAGTTTCAGATTCCGGTCGTGGCTGGAGCTGCCTTCGACGCCGGCCTACAGTTCTCCGAGAACGGGAACGCATATGCCGATGCGATGACCAAGGTGTCGTTGCGCATCCGCGCGGGCACGAACCCCGCGCCGATCATCCTGAAAATCCTGGGCAATGCCCGTGTCGAGCAAATAGCGCCGCATCATGCGCCTTCTCCCAAGCCCATCTGCTTGCGCACGGCCTCAAGATTGAACCGACGAAACTCCTCGCGATATCGCTCCATCGATTGACGCTCCTCGTCCGTGAACTCGAGTGGCTCGATCGTCTTGACCCACGCTTCCCAATCCGCCAGGGCTTCAGCGTCATCTCGCCATTCTGACTCGTCCAAGCCGATCTTTTCCGACGGCATCACCGGCTCCACCAACAACTCGCTGCCTTCGGGCCAATCCACCGGCTCAGCGGGCACAATTTGGCCCTTCGTCCATTTCGCTCTGATTGCATTCATGAATGCACCGCCTTTCTTCTCGATTCTACACGAAAAAACGCCGCACTCCGTCGCGACACTCCGCCAAAGGGCAGTATTTCGCGGAGGGCTTGTGAATAAATGGGGACTGGCTCCGGCCAAGGCTGCAAAGACCGTTGAACTCTAAGGACGAGGCCGGTGCCTGTCCCCATTTATTCACAACCTCGGAGCGAAAGACGACACAAGCCCCGGACAACAGGCCACGCTCTTGTATTTGCTCGGATCGATGGCCAAAATGGGGAACGGCGAAGCCCCGGTGTTTGACTTGATCACGGGCGGCAGACTGGGGCTTCGAAGACTCAGCCCCAACTGCAGCGGAAATTAGACTGGTAGTTCGGACGCAAGGGCATGCGAATGGTGACGATCGACGACTTCGCTCACGGCTACCATTACGGCGACTATTCCGGCGTGGTGTTCTACGGTCCGCCGTCAGACGGCCTTTGGCTCGACCGCCTTGCCGTGAGTAGCTGTTACATCGGGCCGCTTTTTCGAGCCGTTCTTGACCGGTCTTGGCGAAACAGTGGAGGGGAGCGGGTTCCTCGACTTGCGTCGGAGTGGAACACGCTTGACGGCTGGTCAGCTTGCGCGGCGGGGCCGGTGCCGGTTTCACCAAAGGACGCTGAAGCGTTGGCTGCCGCGCTTTGTGAGTTGACGCCAGACGACCTCGCTCCTAATTGCGCGGGCTCCACGCCCGATGAGTGTATGCGAAGTGCGGCGGTAATCATCGAGTTCTTGCGCAGTCGCCTAGCTCGCGACGCCAAGGTCTGCATCGAGCAGGAGTGATGGGCACCCGCCGCTCGTATTGGTTGTCTCAGTAGCGGAGGTAGCGGATGAACGAGCCTCATCGGAGCCTGTGCATCCGGATCGCCGGAAACACGTCCATTCCGTGCCTTCAGGCCATTGCCGCCAAAGGTTACACGGTTACCCACTATTTCTTGGGTGACAGGCCAGGCGAATGGGATGATCCGCAGTGGGACGCCGAGAAGGACGGCCGGGTTTTCAGCGCGACCGGACTTGAGGAACTGCTCGGTCTAATCTGCATGTGGGAGGTCCGCGGCGACGACTGGCGGCTCAAATCGGGCGAAACAGATCTTTACGACCGGCTGGTAGCGGCCGCCCCGATGCGCGATGCCGATGGCAACGTGATTGACGCCTAGCGACGTGTGGCCGTAGCTGAGTCTTCGAAGCCCCGGTGTTTGACTTGATCACGGGCGGCAGACCGAGGCTTTGAAGACTCGGCCCCGGCCACTCGCCGTCGCTTGTGTTACTATCCAACAAGATGTCGTTTAGTCACGGGTTCGGCGGCGAGGAGCGACGAGTGGTGAAGTGGCTTCCGATACTGGTTGTCCTCGCGGTTGGTTGTGGCCGGACCCCGTCGCCTCCACCAACCCCGCCGACTCCCGCGCAGGACGAGATCCTGCGCGAGGCCAACGCCAAAGACACTGTTGCCCTTTTCAAGCGGGGTGGGGAGTGGCTGGATAAGGGGGAGCCGGACAAAGCCATCAAGGACTTCGACGAGTGCATCCGGCTGGACCCGACTAATTCAAGCGCCTTCGTCAGCCGCGGCATCGCCTGGGCTCTCAAGAAGGAGCACGATAAAGCGATTCGCGACTACGACGAGGCTATCCGCCTCGATCCCAAGGACGCCTTCGCCTTCTACAACCGGGGCGTCGCCTGGACTCACAAGCAGGATTACGGCAAGGCAATCCCGGACTACGACGAGGCCATCCGCCTCGGCCCTAAGCACCCCTTCTATTTGATCGGCCGGGGCCTCGCCTGGACTCACAAGCAGGATTACGTCAAGGCGATTCGGGATTACGACGAGGCGATCCGTCTCGACCCCACATACGCCCTCGCCTTCCGTAACCGTGGCGTTGCCTGGAGAGACAAGCAGGAGTACGACAAGGCGATTCGGGACTTGGACGAGGCCATCCGCCTCGACCCCAAGGACACTTTCGCCTTCAGCAGCCGGGGCCTCACCTGGTGGCACAAAAAGGAGTACGATAAGGCGATTCGGGACTTGGACGAGGCCGTCCGCCTCGACCCCGCCAAGCACGCACACCCGTTCGTCCTCGGCCATTTCGCGGCGCGCCGGTTGAAAGATGATGCGGTCGCGAAGCGGTTTCTCGTGGACTCCGCTGCCAGTTCTGACGAATCGGCTTGGCCCTCCCCCGTGATCCATTTCCTGCGCGGCGAGATCGACGAGCCAGCCCTCTTGAAGCTGGCCACCGATGACGATAAGCGGACCGAGGTTCGGTGCTACCTCGGGCTCGACCACGCGCTCAGGGGCCGCAAGGACGAGGCGCTAGCCCACTTCCGCTGGGTAAAGGAGCACGGTGCCAAGGGCGACTACGCTTACCGGATCGCCGTGGCCGAAATGGAGCGCGTCGAGAAGTAGCTACGGCAGCCTAACTGCGATTGAATTGAGATCTCCCGCAGCCCGCAGCGCAGGCAAGGCTGTATCACTCTCCTGGCTCGCGCTGCGGGTTCGTTTTTGGCGGGTTACTTCTTCTCGACTCGCTCCCAGACCTCCTCGATGGTCAGCCCGTTGTTGAGCTTTCCGTCGTGGCGCCATTTGTTTCCATCGACCTTCCACTTGAACGTGTGGGCTTTCCCTTTGATGGTGTCGAAGTCGGCGC
>JBGQCZ010000507.1:0-4698 GCA_041495645.1 Gemmataceae bacterium
CATGAGTCGCCGCTGGGGAACGCCAACCTGGACCGCCCGACAGTAACCGTGGACCACCCGACGCACCAATCCAACTGCCATTCCAACTGGCAATCCAACTGGCTTTTCAACTGGCTTTTCAACTGGCTTTACAACTACCACAACCACTTTCCCAACGATTTGTGTGAGGGCGTCGGGGGAGGGATAGAACTTGGCCTGGAGTAAGGCGTTAGGGCTGAAACCCGAACATTGCCGCACACCACCGATAGTTTGGTTTAGTTTGGTTTGGAGTTGTTTTCGTAGTTTGGTCGGAGGTGGCCGTTCATGTCACGGTAAGATGCCGCAAACGTTTTCCGCGGCAAGCATGCCGCCGTAGGGCTAGTGCGAAGGATCATTCCGGAGATCGACGAACAATCGCTGGCGCTGGATTGGCTGGAAACTGAATTGATTCCGCTCCCGGGCAGAAAACTCACCAAGCGCGAAATGATGGCAGGATCGAACTTGGAGCGGCGAGTCAAGCTAGCGATGATCTTGAGCGAGCGAAGGTACCATTGCGACGGCACGATTTGCGTCCACGATTCCGACGATGCGCCGAACGGGCTCGAACAGATGGGGGCTGGAATAAAAGCTGGACGGCCGCTTGTTAAGAATACGCACAAGGCGGTTTGCGGATTAGCAGTAGAGTCGATCGAAGCGTGGATTCTCGGCGATCCCGATTCAATCGTCGGCGAACTCAAAATCAACCACGGCCAGTTGGGTTACCGACCAATGCCGTGGAAACATACAAAGAAACCAGCGGTAAGCCCGATCATCGACCGAAAGAAATCCTCAAGCGCCTCACTCAACTGGTGAACGAACATCATTGCCTCGACTTTTGGGTCACCGTGGTCGCGAAGTCAAACGTCGACGCCTTGAAACGAAATTGTCCGCTCGGGTTTGCTTTGTTTCATCAGGCGCTTATCGCGGAATTCAGTCCGCCAAGTGAAGGAACGCCCAAAAAACTAGCCGGAGGCTCATCATGGCCCTTGCGATCGATCTGGCATTCAGCGGCGGCGGGACGCGTGGTGTGGCTTTGGCGGGGGCCATTGAGGTTCTCGAACAAAAGCAGCCGGTGATCAAGCGGTTGATCGGCACGTCGGCCGGGTCGATCGCCGCCGTCTACGGCGCTGCGGGGTTCCTCGGCAGCGATTACCTCAAGACCGTGCCGCAAAAAACCGGCGATCCATTCGTCTTCAATTCCTTTTTCGCCCCGCCGACCGGCGAGCGCGTTCGCGACGCGGCCAGAAAGAAAGACAGCGAGACACGAAAACTCCTGCGCACGGCCGTGGATGGCGCGTTCGATAAGCTCATGAAAGGCTTTACCGAGCGCCGGCCACGCATTGGCGAAATGGTTCAGGGATTGCTCGCCACGAACAAGCAAACCATTTACGAGAACGCTTTCGAGGGCTTTCTGAACCATGCCGCCGAGACCGAAAACCCAAACAAGCCTCGGCCGCGCACCTCGATCTTCGCGTTGCTGGAATTTGGCGGACTTTACGAGCCCGATCTCTTCCGTGCTTGGCTCCCGGAACGGATGAAGGAGCGCCTGCCAAAGTTCGATGCTCGCACCACCATGAAACAATTCCACGACGCCACCCGCGATTTGGGCCGCGAATTGTCCGTGGTCGTGTCCGACACCGCCGATTGCAAAGCGCTCGTCCTGAATCATCGCACCGCGCCCGATTGCCCGGTCGTCGAAGCCGTGCTCATGTCATTGAGCGTGCCGTTTGTTTGGCCGGAAACCGCCTGGCGGAAAGAATGGGGGCTTTACCTCGCTCAGGACATCGAAGGGCATCTGATGGTCGATGGCGGGGTGCTTGCCAATTTTCCGGTACATTACTTGCTCAATCGCAAGCGCGACGACGTGAAGCAGATTTTCGGCGAACCGGAAAAGGAACTTCCCGCGGTTATCGGTTTGTTGCTCGACGGCTCGCGACCCGTGCCCGGCGATGTGAAATTGGCCCCGGAAAAGCCCGAGTTCGCAATCATGGAGCGCATCAATCGCGTTTACGGCACGATGGGTGCATGGCAGGGCCAGTTGTACAAAGGCGCCGAGGAAGCGATCTGCTACATCGGCACGAAGGGGCACCCGGCCCTGGAAGTGTCGCAAACCCCGGCCGCGATTCAACGCCTCACCGCCCTCGTCAACTCCGGCCGCTGCGCGATGACTGATTATCTGAAGAAGCGCAAGCTGTTTTGATCTGATTCAAATTTGACACTGATTTTTTCCATCCGCCTCTTGACAGCCTCCGACATGTTGTAGTAGGATGCTCTTGTTGCCTCCGACAGCGTGTCGGAGGCTAATGGTCTGGAGGCGAATCGTGGCGGCACGCCGGACTCCGATCAGCGACACCGAGTTGGAAGTCCTCAAGGTTTTGTGGGACCGGCCCGCCGGCACGGTCCGCGAGATTCTCGAGGAACTGCAACCCCAAAAACGCTGGGCTTACACCACTGTGCAGACCTTGCTGAACCGGCTGCAGACCAAAGGTTACGTGCGCAGCGATAAATCCGGTTCGGCCCACATTTATCGCGCGGCCGTGTCGCGCGATCAATTGCTGCAACAACGCCTCAACGATCTTTCGCGCAAATTGTGCGAAGGAACCGCATCGCCCCTGTTATTGGCGCTGGTCGAAGGCGTCCGCTTCACGCCGGAGGAAATCGACCGGCTGCGCAAGCTGCTCGACCAGTTGGAAGATCCCACGGACGAACCTCGTTCCAGGAAGTGACGCAAGGGCACTCCCATGTTCATGTGGTTGCTTCACAACACGGTGTTGGCGGGTTTGCTCGCCCTTGGCGTAGCGGCGCTGTGCCGTTGGCGGAAGTGCGGGCCGGCCCTGCGGCACTCGCTGTGGCTGTTGGTGCTGCTGCGCCTGCTATTGCCGCCGGGCGTCATGCATTGGCCGTGGGCGGTGCCGATTTCGCTGGCACGCGAAGTCCCGAAGGCCGAAGTGGTCTCGGCCGCAACGACGCCCATTACCTGGACTGTCGAGCCGGAAATGGCCGTCTACGAGCCCGTCGCCGGCTCGATCGAAGCGCTTCCGACACCCGAGCCGGCTGAAATCCAAGCCGCCGTTTCGAACCCGGTTGACTGGAGCGCATGGGCATGGCGAACGGGGCTCGGTTTGTGGGCGCTGGGCGCCGTAGTCGTCGCGGTCCTTCATCTGCGCGGGTTGATCCGCATCATCGGTTTGGTTCGGGCAAGCGAAGTCGCACCGCCGTGGCTTCACCGCCGCGTGGCCGACATGGCTCAAAGGCTCGGCATTAACTCACCGCGCGTGCGCGTCCTCGACGGGTTGGCCTCCCCACTCGTGGCCGGCTTATTGCGGCCGGTCCTGCTGTGGCCGCGACAGTTGCAAGATCGTTTGGATGAAGACGGTTTGAAGGCGGTGCTCGTGCACGAACTGGCCCATTTGCGCCGCCGCGATCATTGGGTTCGCTGGGCCGAGATGCTGGCGGCGTGCGTTTGGTGGTGGAACCCGCTCTTCCGCCTGGCCCGCCGGCGCATCCGGCAGTACGCCGAACTCGCGTGCGACGCCTGGGTGCTGGCGGTTTTGCCGAAGGCCCGCCGCGCCTATGCCGAGGCTTTGCTTCAAGTTTGCGAACACGTGACTCGGGCCGCCGAACCCGCTCCAGCGTTGGGCGTGGGCGGCGACCGCGATGATTTCCAAAGGAGGTTGACCATGATCATGCGAGAATCCGTGGCCTGCCGCGTGCCGCGCAAGGCACTGTTGGCGGTCGGTGCGCTGGCCCTGCTGACCATTCCCGGCTGGTCGCTCGGCGATCCGCCGGCCGAGCCCGACGCGGTTCAACCTATCGCGAAGGCCGACGATTCGCTCGGTGTACTGCTGAGCGAAGATCTCAAGTTCGACGTGGAGGTGCTCAACAAACTGTTGGCGACGGCGGCCGACGGCGATCGCGATAAGAAACTCGAAGAACTCGAGGCGCAGATTCAGGCAATTTTGAAAGAGATCAAGGCCCTGAAGACAGACAAGGCGAAGGGCGAGGCGCCGAAGGCGGCCGCGAATTTCGACGCTCAGCGCGCTCGCGCCGAACTCGAACGGGCCATGGTCCAGGTGGAAAGAGCGAAGGTCGATGTGGAAAAAGCGCTCGCCGATGCGGCCAAGAAACTCAAGGAAGAAATGCCCCAGCGTGAAGCGGCAATGGAACAGCTTCGCGCCGCCCAAGCCGCTCTGCAAAAGGAATTATCGGGAAGAGCCAGGCAGGCCAGGACCGCCGAAGCACATGCCGAGGCCAAGCCGTCGCGAGCGACCTACTCGCTTCCGCACGATAAGGCGCTCGCCCTGGCCGCGTTCCTGCGCGACAACGCCAAGGGCAGCTTTTCGGAATGCGTGGTCGATGGCGACAAGTTGATCGTCACCGCCCAACCCGCGGCGCAACAAACGATCGCCAAGCTGGTGCGCTTGATCCGCGAACCCGCCGGCGAAAAAAAGTAACCAAATAACCATTGTTAAGGAGCAAACGTTATGCGTATGTTTTTGTCACTGGTTTTGTTGGCTGCGCCCGGCGTCGCGCTGGCGCAGGACAAGACTGAAGATTCCAAATCCGTCGAATGGCAAGTGGTCGATGCCCAGTCCGAAAACAGACTCGCCGAACTCGAAGCCCGCTTGCAAGCTGTCTTGAAGGAAATTCAGGCGCTGCGCGGCAAGAAAGTGGAGAACG
>JBGQCZ010000508.1:0-4676 GCA_041495645.1 Gemmataceae bacterium
GACCAGGGCGAGCACTTGAAGGCGGGGGAGAGGGGCGATGGAATTAGGCAAGCCAAGGAATTGAATGGCGACGTCAATCTCACAACCGCCGCAGACTGCAACACCATACGCCCCTCTTCCCCGCCTTCAACGACTCGCCTTTCATCAACGACTCCAAGGCGGGGGAGAGGGGATGGGGGTGAGGGGGAAATACGCGCCCTCGATCAGCCATTCTTCCTCATCTACCTGCTGAAGTCAGGACTGCGTGAGCAGATCGTCGATTGGCACAAGCGTCACCCCGAGGTGGAACTGCATTGCTTCACCGATCAACCGCAAGATGCCGACGAATTCCGCTTCGATGAGACGTTGACCTTCCATCCGATTTCCGAGCAGAGATTCCTCGACTTGATGGTGCGTTGCCGGGGCATGATCGCGACGGCCGGCTATCAAACTCTGTGTGAGGCGATGTATTACGGCAAGCCGATTCTGATCGTGCCGGTCGGCAACCATTTTGAGCAGGCTTGCAACGCGCACGAAGCGGAACTGCTCGGCGCCGGCCTCGGCGCGACGCATTTCGATCTGGACCGATTTCTGGAATACGTGCCCAAGCACAAAGCCGACGTGGAGCGTTTCCGCGCCTGGGTCGCTGAAGCTCCGCGACGAGTGCTGCGAGTGATTGAGACAATTGCAAAACCGTCGGAATGAGGTGAATCATGGCCACGCCCACTCAACGCGCCGCCGAACTCCGCAACCAGATCGACCGCCACAACCGGCTCTATTACATCGACGCCAAGCCGGAAATCTCCGATCGCGAATTCGATTCGATGTTCGATGAACTTAAACGCATCGAAAAGGAACATCCAGACCTCGTCGCGCCCGATAGTCCGACCCATCGCGTGGGCGGAGCGCCGATCAAGGGCTTCAAATCGGTCGTCCATCGCGTGCCGATGCTGTCGATCGAGAAGAGCAACAACGCGGACGATCTGCGCGATTTCGACCGCCGCGTTCGCGAAGGTCTTCGCGGTGACAAACCGACTTATGTCGTCGAACTCAAGATCGACGGCGTGTCGATGTCGATCACATACGAAAACGGCTTGTTGACCGTCGGCGCAACGCGCGGCGACGGCGAACGCGGCGACGACGTCACGCATAACCTTCGCACGATTCCCGAAGTTCCGCTCCGACTGCAAACCGACAAACCGCCGAAGCTCTTCGAGGCCCGCGGCGAAGTCTACATGACCAAGGCCGAACTCGTGCGCATCAATAAGGTGCAGGCCGAGAAGAAACTCGAACAATACATGAACCCGCGCAATTTGACCGCCGGGACGCTCAAACTTCTCGACCCGAAGCTGAGCGCCCAGCGCAAATTGCGGCTCTTCGCCTATGCCGTCGGAGCGCATGAAGGAGCCGAGATCAACACGCACATGGAAACACTGGAACTTCTCAAGAAGTTTGGTTTCCCCGTGAATCCGAATACGAAACACTTTCAGACGATCGACGAAGTGATCGACCATGTCATGAGTTGGGCGGAGAAACGCTTTGATTTGCCGTATGAAACCGACGGCATGGTCATCAAGGTCAATGACTTCGAACAGCAACGCCGCCTCGGAGCGACGACCCATCATCCCAAGTGGGTGCAAGCGTACAAGTACGAGGCCGAGGAAGCGATCACTAAGCTCGCCCGCATCGAGATTTCCATCGGCAAATACGGCGAACTAACGCCGGTGGCGAATTTCGATCCGCCGGTGCAACTGGCCGGCACGATGGTCAGCCGCGCGTCGCTGCACAACGCGGCCGAACTCGAACGCAAGGACATCCGCGTCGGCGATTCGGTTGTGGTCGTGAAGGCCGGCGACATTATTCCCAAAGTCGTGAAAGTGCTTCACGAATCGCGCACGGGGAAGGAGAAGAAGTTCGAGTTTCCGTCCAAGTGTCCTTTTTGTGAATCGCCGGTCGTGAAGAAGGAAGGCGGCAGTAGTTACAACTATGTCTGCACGGCGGGCGCCAATTGCTCGGGACAGATCACCGGCCGGATCAAGTCGTTCGCCAAGCGCGAACGCATGGATATCGAGGGCCTCGGCGACGAACTGGCGCAGCAATTGGTCGACGCCGAACTGGTAACGACCGTCACCGACCTTTACCACCTCACCGAAGAAGAACTTCTGCCGCTGGAGCGCATGGGCAAGAAAAAGGCCCAGAATCTTCTCGCCGGGATCGCGGCGAGCAAGGATCGCGGCCTGGCCCGCCTGCTCGCGGCCCTCAGCATCAATGGCGTCGGTGAGAGCATGGCCGACGCTATCGCTCAAGCATACCCGCGCATGGACAAGCTGCTTGCAGCGAAAGAAGAAGAAATCGCCTCGGTTTCCGGGATTGGCCCCGTTCGCGCCAAGAGCATCCGCGATTTCTTCCACAACCCGGCGGGCGAGAAACTGGTTGTTGAGCTGCGCGAACTTGGCATCAAGCTCACGGAGGAAGTGCGGCAAGTGCCGACCACATCCGGCATTTCCGGAAAGACCTTCGTTGTCACCGGCACACTCAAGAGATACGGCCGCAAGGAAATCGAGGACCTCATCAAGCAAATGGGCGGCACGCCGTCGGGAAGCGTGTCGAAGAAGACGGACTATGTTGTCGCCGGCGAGGAGGCCGGCAGCAAGCTCGACAAGGCGAAAGGACTCGGCGTGAAGGTCTTAAGTGAAGATGAGTTTGAAAAACTGATCGGGAAATGACCACAGGTCTGCGTTTCGCTCTCGCCGCGAACGAGAAACGCAGAAGTGATTCGGACCATCGACTACGCTAACGACTTTGTTCGCGCTTGCGGGCGGCCCGTGCGGATCTGCGGCGTTTCTCGTCGCGTTCACGTGGATTAAGCCTGGAAGATGACAAGCCGTGGTGCGACTCGTAGTTGTTTGAAGGGGGGGCGGCCGGCATGGGCATGCGCGGTCGACTTTCCATCAGCCGCCGGTTGTATTCCCGAACGAATTCGTTCAGGTCGTCTTGATTCGTCACGTCGTACCCGGCCTCCTTGGCCGCCATGATCATCGTCTTTGCCATACCGAAGTTGCCCGGGTCGGCCAACGCGCGACCCAAGTCAATTGCCGTCGCAGTGGTTATCGAATTCGCAATCCGCCGAGCATTGTTCAAACCGTATTGCCGATGAACGAAATGCCAAAACGCTTTCACTTCGTCCACGATCGCTTGCGCCGAGTCCGCGCTCGTGGAAACTTTGGCTGGAAACAGGTCGAATACAACTACTTCGAAGTCGTGCAACGTCATGTCCGGTACACTGTCGCCGACGTAATTGAGATAAAACTCGAGCATCATTGCCGTCCATTCGCACCGTCCATATCGCTCGACAATGGGATGCGCCTCGGGCGACGCTTCAAACTCCGCCGCCAATCCATCAATGTAATTGGCGACGCATTCCTGGTCGAAATCGCCGTCATTGCCCATTACCGATTGGTGGATGTCAAACATGGCTCCCTCCGTGGAACGGGTAAGATGTTATCGATGGCATCCTACAAAAAGTGAGTGCCCAGATGCAATGGGGGTACGGAGTTTTTGTAGACGATTTCCTGATGAGCAAAGACGTTGGATTGGCTTGCGTTTCGCGCTCGCTATTTGCGCCGAACGCGAAACGTAAACACCGCTGCCAATTTGCCTCTGTTGGGTATTGCGATATCCTAGAAGCAGGTTCCCTCCCGCCCAACTTCCCTCCCGACCGATAGATTCCTCATGACCTTCCAGCATTATTCCCGTCGTGAACTGTTGCGCCGCTGCGGCATGGGCTTTGGCGGACTGGCGCTTGCTCCACTAATGAGCGAGGCCGGGTTGCTCGCGGCCGAAAACGCCGCCTCGCCGATGGCGCCGAAGTTTCCGCACTTCGCCGCCAAGGCCAAGCACGTCATTCACCTGTTCATGAACGGCGGGCCATCGCATCTGGACACGTTCGATCCGAAGCCCTCGCTCGCGAAATATGCCGGCAAACCATTGCCCAAGGAAAACTTGCGCACGGAGCGCAAGACCGGGGCCGCGTTTCCCTCGCCTTTCAAGTTCCAGAAGTACGGTCAAAGCGGAATTGAAGTGAGCGAGATCTTCGCCAGGACCGCCGAGAGCATCGACGACGTCTGCGTGATCCGCTCCATGCACGCGGACGTGCCCAATCACGAGCCGTCGTTGCTGCTCATGAATTGCGGCGATGCACGGCTTGTTCGCCCCAGCATGGGCTCTTGGCTCACTTACGGATTGGGCACCGAGAATCAAAATCTGCCCGGCTTCATCGCCATGTGCCCGAATGGCTACCCCATTCAGGAATCGCAAAACTGGCAGGCTGGATTCCTTCCCGGCGTGTTTCAGGGCACCTACGTCGATACGCGTCACACCGACATTGAAAAGCTCATCGAGAACATTCGCAATCGTACGACAACCCGCGACGAGCAACGCAAACAACTCGATCTCCTCAAGGAACTGAACGAACGCCATAAGGCTACCCGGCCGAATGACCCGCACATCGAAGCGCGCATTCAGTCGTTCGAACTCGCCTATCGGATGCAAATCGAAGCCGCCGATGCGTTCGACGTGAGCCGCGAGCCCAAACACATTCTCGATATGTATGGCCCCGGCACCCAAGCTCGCCAAATCCTGATTGCCCGGCGATTGATCGAACGCGGCGTGCGCTTCGTGCAGGTCTGGCACGGCGA
>JBGQCZ010000509.1:0-4656 GCA_041495645.1 Gemmataceae bacterium
CAGAACGCGGCGCATATTCGCCACCGTCCCGGCATGTATATCGGCAACACCGGCAGCAGCGGGTTGCATCATCTCGTCTATGAACTCGTTTACAACAGCATCGACGAGGCCCTGGCCGGTTTCTGCAAGAACATCACCATTCGCGTCCACGTCGATGGCAGCTGCACCGTCGAGGACGATGGCCGCGGCATCCCCGTCGAAGAACATCCGGACGAGAAGATCCCGACACTGCAGGTCGTCATGACCATGTTGGGCACGAGCGGCAAGTTCGACAACAAAGCCTACAAGGTCTCCGCCGGTCTGCACGGCATGGGCTCGAAGGCGGTCACAGCCTTGAGCGATTGGACCGAGGCCCGGGTCCGTCGCGACGGCCACACCTACATGCAGCAATACGAACGCGGCGAGGCCACCACCGAATTGAAGGACATCGGCGCCAGCACTCATAACGGCACCAGCATCACCTTCCACCCCGACCCGCAGATCTTCCATGACGCCACGTTTTCCTTCGAAATACTCGAAGAGCGCTTGCGCGAGCTGGCGTTCCTCAACAAGGGAGTGCTGGTCCATCTCGTGGACGAACGCGCGGCGCCGCATCTCGAAGCGAAGTTCCAGTTCCACGGCGGCATCGCCGAATTCGTCGAGTATTTGAATAAAGGCGAGGAAGTCGAACACAAGCCGATCTACTTGAACAAGCTCGTGGACAGCGTGAACGTGGAAGTGGCGATGCAGTATTGCCGCAGCGAGTCGGAGCAGGTGCGCTGCTATGCCAACAATGCCTACAACCCCGTCGGAGGCACCCACCTCACCGGCTTCCGCACGGCCCTCACCCGCACTTTGGGCGACTACGCCAAGAAAAATGATTTCCTCAAGGGCGACTTGAAACTGGAAGGCGCCGACTTCCGCGAGGGCCTCACGGCCGTGGTGAGCGTGCAGTTGTCGAATCCGCACTTCGAGTCACAGACGAAAGTGCGCTTGAATAATCCCGAGGTGGACGGCGCGGTCCAGACGGCGGTCGGCCAGTTTTTGGCGACCTACATGGAAGAGCATCCCAAAGAGGCCAAGAAGCTGGTCGACAAGATCGTGTTGGCGGCCGAGGCCCGCATCGCCGCCCGCAAAGCCAAGGACCAGCTCAAGGACCGCAAGGGCATCCTCAACAGCGGCGGTTTGCCCGGTAAGCTCATGGACTGCACCAGCCGCAACCGCGACGAGACGGAACTATTCCTGGTCGAAGGCGATTCCGCCGGCGGATCCGCCGAGGGCGGCCGCAACCGCCATTATCAGGCCGTGTTGCCCTTGCGTGGCAAGCCGCTCAATGTCGAAAAGGAACGTCTCGAAAAGATGCTCAACAACAGCGAAATCGCCAGCATCATCTCCGCCGTCGGCATCGACATCGGCAACGTTGAAGACCTCGACAGGCTCCGCTACGGCAAGATCGTCATCCTTACCGATGCCGACGTGGACGGCCAACACATTCGCACCCTTCTCCTGACGTTTTTCTTCCGCCAAATGCGCAAGCTCGTGGAAAACGGGCACATCTGCGTCGCCCGCCCGCCGCTCTACAAGGTCATCCAGAAGAAGAACATCCGCTACGTGCAAACCATTGCGGACATGGAGAAGGAACTGATCGATCGCGGCGAGAAGGAAACGAAGCTGCACTTGCCGCAGCAGAGCGGGAAGATTCTGGAAGGCGAATCGATGGCCAAGTTGGTCAAGATTCTGCGCGACCTGGAAGGGCAGCTCGATATCGTGGAACGTCGCGGCATGAACATGACCAAGTTCCTGGAAAGCGCCGGCGACAAGGGCCTGCCGCGCTTTCACGTCGTGCTCGCCGGCAAGGAATCGTGGTTCTACACCCCGGAGGAAGTGGACGAGTTTCGCGCCAAGGAATCGAAGCGGCTCGGCCGAGAACTGATCGTGGCCGACGTGGGCCTGGCCGCGGCCGGCGGCCACGCGCCCGCCAACGGCGCCTCCAATGGCGAGGTGAAGCAAGGCGTGCAGTTTTTTCTGCAGGAATTGCACGAGGTCAAATCGATCAACCGCTACCTCGAACGGCTGCGCGAGTTTGGCTTGGGCGCGTCCGACCTTGCTCCGCTGCAGCGCGTCGCCGGCCGCGAACCGCCCATCCGCTTCGTCCTCGAAGCGGGCGAAGCGAAAAAGCCGCTCGCGCACCTCCGCGAGCTGGTCGCCGAAGTCCGCCGCCAAGGCGAACGCGGCATGACCGTCACCCGCTTCAAAGGCCTCGGCGAAATGAATCCGGAGGAACTATGGGAAACCACGCTCGACCCGGAAAAGCGCACGCTCATGCGCGTGACTCTCGAAGACGCCACGAAGGCCGACGAGCTTTTCCGCACCCTCATGGGAGAAAAGGTCGAACCGCGCCGGGACTTCATCACCAAGCACGCCCTCGAAGTGAAGGAAATCGACTATCACGGGGCGTAAGCCCGCGTTTTCGGCGTGCGGATTGGACACACGTCGAAGTCAATATTGAGTCGCAATCAGTACACTTCGGCCCGGTTACTGTGCATTTGACATTGGCCCGCTAGTTGCACTAGCGGAACTCAATTGAATCAACCCTTTTGGGAGAGTACCTCATGCGTTTTTCTCGACCATTTGGCGTCGCCTTGATCACTCTGGTGATTTGTACTCTTGGAGTCGGCGGGGATCCGCCCAAGCCGCTCAAGAAAGCCACCATCATGGAGAAAAAGCTGGGCGCCGCCCAAAAGATTCTCGAAGGTCTCGCCCAAAACAACCTGCCTATGATCAAGGAAAACGCCGAGCTGCTAAACGATTTGAGCAAGCAGGCGGCCTGGAAACTGATCGAGACGCCGCGCTACGAGCAATACAGCGAGGAGTTTCAACGCATCACGCTGAAGATGGCCAACCAGGCGCGCGAAAAGAACCTGGACGGGGCCGCGCTGTCATACGTCGATATGACGCTCATGTGCGTGAAGTGCCATCAACACACGCGAGAGGCCAAAATCGGCCGACTGCCGAGTTTCGATAAGAAAGACACCGCCGGCGATTGAGGCACTTGTCACTTCGCCAACGCCCGTTCGATTCGTTCGATCAGTTCCCGCACCGGCCATTCGCGGCTGCCGGCGGCGAGTTTCTCGTCGCCTTGCAACCACTGCCGGACTTTCTTTTCGGCGGCGACGGCGGCACTATGGCTCTTGCCGCCAAAGAACTTGCTGATTTCGCCGAACGACGCGGCCGTGTGCTTGCGGCCGAGGAACATCGCCAGCATGCGCGGATGGCTGACGGCCCAGGAGCGGTCCTTGGCCTGAAGCGTTCCGCCCGGCAATTGCAGTAACTCACGCACGGCGGCGTCCACGTCGGTGAGCCGCACCACACGCACCGCATGCCGCAGCAGATCGCCCAATGCTTCACGGGTCAAGTCACGATCGATCGTGCGCCCGGTCACGCGGCTAAAGTGCCGCAAGGAATGCAAAGCGCCTTCCAGCTCGCGGACGTTGCCGCGCAAATGTTCGGATAAGAACGCGAGCACATCGTCGGAGATCGACAGCCGATTTTCCTTGTCCCCGCCTCCCCGTGTCTCCTTGTCCCCTTGTCCCGCGGCTTTGGCCCGCAACAGCAGCAACCGCGACTCCGCGTCCGGTGGTTGCAGGCCCCAGATCGCCCCGCCAAGGAGGCGGTCCATCAGTTCGGGCACGAAGTCATCGTTTAGGCGCGGATGGCAATCGCAGCTCAGGACCACCTGCTTGCCTTCGGTCATGAGGGCGTCGAAGGTGTGCAGGAATTCTTCCTGGGTGGCGCGTTTCTTGGCCAGGAAATGCAGGTCGTCGAGCAGAAACACGTCTCCGGCGCGGAAGTGTTTACGGAACGGGGTCTGCTTGCCGAAGCGAACGGCGGCGATGAAGCGGTTGGTGAAGTCTTCGGCGGCGATGTAGATGACGCGCCGCTCGGGATACCGACGCCGCAGGCCGGCGTAGATGCCTTCGAGCAAGTGAGTTTTGCCGGTGCCGACGGGTCCGTGCAGCACGAGCGGGTTCGATCCTTGTCCCGGCTCCTCGACCACGCTGAGCGCGGCGGCATAGGCCACGCGATTGCAGGCGCCGACCACGAATTCGTGCAAATGACGCCAGCGGCGCTTGGGCAGTTCGGCTTTCGGTTCGTGACTTGCGGTTTTCGGCTTCGCGCTGAACAGATCGGGTTGGGGTTTGTTTCTTGCTTCGATCTTGGCTTTGGCGTCTGTCGTGGCTTGATTCTGTTCGGCCCGGAGCGCCTGAAACAATTGCGGTTCGATGCGGAAGCGGACTTCGATCGGCCTATCGAGCATATCGGCGACGGTTTGCCGGATCGGATCACCCAGCAGTTTTTGAATCCAATTCTGAAAATGCAGGTTGGGCACGCCGACGAGCAGGCAATCGCCGTTGAGATGAAAGACTGAGCGATCCTTGAGCCAAAGATCGTAGCGGCTAGCGCCAATGCGCTCGATGAGCAACGGCACGAGCACGGCAGCAAAGTCGTTGGCCGCGGGTGTGGCGGCGCGCGATTCTTCGCGTAAAGAAATATCAAGCGTCAACGGCACGGAGAGTCCTCTTGCGCGCACCAAGCGAGTGTGCGAGCGAACGTCGCGCAAGAGAGGTCGTAATAGACCGAGGAGCGGTTGGGAATCCGTTCCAGCGGCGATGGGAC
>JBGQCZ010000510.1:0-4654 GCA_041495645.1 Gemmataceae bacterium
GTTCCAACACGTGACTCGCGGCCAACACGGCGACGATTCGCATCGCTGCCGCGAGCAGGTCGTTTCGCCTACAATCTCCCGAACCCCATCGGAGATTGCCACACCATGTCCAAGCCGCGCACCTGGGTCCTCACCGGCGACGACGCCATTCGCAACGACGAATTCGATCTTGGCCCGAACTCCGTGCCCGAACTCGATTCGGACGATTGGTACATCCGCCGCTATTTCCTTCGCGGCGGGCTGCGCGACGGCGTCGAACTCGTCGAAATCAACAACGGCCCGCTCACGTTTCAGGTTTTGCCGACTCGCGGCATGGGCATCTGGAAAGGCAATTTTCGCGGCACACCATTCGGCTGGCACGCCCCCGTGAACGGCCCGGTTCATCCGAAGTTCGTGAATCTCGCGGACCGCGGCGGGCTCGGCTGGCTCGCCGGCTTCGATGAATTCCTCGTCCGTTGCGGACTTTTCTCCAACGGCCCACCCGGCAACGACAATGGCACTCCCCTACCCCTTCACGGTCGCATCGCCAACTGCCCCGCCCATCGCGTCGAAGTAAAAGTCGATCCGACCGACGGCACTCTGGCAGTCACCGGGATTGTGGAGGAAGGCGGCCTGTTTCTGGGGCGCTTGCGGTTGACGTCCACTCTTTCGACCCGAGCCGGTTCGAATCAAATCGTCGTTCGCGACGAAGTGCAGAACCTCTCGGCTCAGCCCGCCGAAATGCAACTGCTCTATCACGTGAACACGGGCGAACCATTCTTGGAAGCCGGCAGCAAGGTTGTCGTCCCGTTCCGGGAACTCGCTCCGCACACCGCCCATGCCGCGAAAGCGCTCGACACCTGGGACACCTACCGCGGGCCGACCACCGGTTTTCCAGAGGAAGTATTCGACTTCAAGCCAGCCGCCAACGCCGCCGGGCAAAGCGTGGCGTTGCTTCATAACTCGTCCCGGAACATTGGCCTTGCCGTTCGCTGGAAGCCGGAGGAACTGCCGTGTTTCATCGTCTGGAAGAACACGATCGCCCATAGCGATGGCTTCGTAACCGGCTTGGAGCCGTCGACGAACTTCACTTATTTCAAGAGCCACGAACGCAGTCAGGGGCGCGTCGTCACGTTGCCGCCCGGCGCCAAATGGTCGGCAACGGTGACACTGGATATGCACGACTCGCGCCCCGATGTGGACAAGGTAATCGCTGAGATAGCGGCAATTCAAGCCAGTGCCAAACCAACGATCCACCAAACACCGGTTTGGGCACCGAAGACCAATTGAATCACTCATGAGCCAACCCACCGAACCCGGCTTGCAACGGCATTTCGGCTTGCTGCAAGCAACAGCGCTGAACGTGACGATGATCGTCGGTTCCGGCGTGTTCATCACCATTCCGCTGATGCTCAAAGCGTGGTATAGCCCATACATCATCCTAGGCTGGATCGGCGGCGCGGTTCTCATACTTCTCGACGGACTAATTTGGGCCGAGTTGGGCGCGGCGCTTCCCGGCTCCGGCGGCTCCTACCTTTACTTGTTGGAATGCTATGGCAAGGAGAAGTTGGGCCGGGCGATGGCCTTCCTCTTTATCTGGCAGTTTCTCATCAGCGGGCCGCTGGAATTGGCCACCGGATTGGGGTCCATCGCTCTGTTTGCCAAGTCGCTGACTCCAGATGTAAAGGAATTCAACAAGCGCAACACGGTCAAGTACGAAGTTGAATTGGGCGAGAAGCTGAAGGGCCAGGAGATCGGCCTCACCGTGGCGACCGGTCCGACGCACTGGTTCGCTTTGGCGCTCGGAGTGCTGACGATCGTTTTGCTGTACCGGCGCATCTCGGCTCTCGGCAAACTGACGGTCATCTTTTGGCTCGGCGTGCTTGCCATCATCGCCTGGCTGTTGATCGAGGGGCTCGCACGCGGCAGTCCGTCTCAAGCCTTCGAGTTTTTCGATACGTCGCCGGCTTTGTCCGGCGAGTCGGTGTGGAGGCTTGGGGCGGTCGTGACGCTAGCGATTTATTCTTATCTCGGTTATTACAACGTTTGTTACATCGGCGATGAAGTGAAAGACCCGGGCCGGACCATTCCCCGCGCGATCATGATCAGCGCCGTGCTGGTCGCGGTGCTGTTCATCGGCCTGCATGTCGCCATGCTCGCGGTCGTGCCGTGGAATTCCATTCCCATAGGCGATGACGACTACAGTCTGCCGGCCGAGGTGATGCGAACACTCCACGGGGACCGGGCCGCAACACTGATCACCATCATGTTGATTTGGAGCTGTTTCGGTTCGGCGTTCGCCGGCATGCTCGGCTATGCCCGCATCCCGTACGGAGCGGCCAAGCAGGGCCATTTCTACTCCGCCCTCGCCAAGGTCCATCCGACACTGCGCATCCCACACGTCGCGCTGCTGTTCGTCGGAGTATTCACACTCTTGTGGAGCTTCTTCGATCTTGGCAGCGTGATCAATGTTCTGATCATCACGCGCATTATGGAGCAGTTCGTCGCTCAAATCATCGGCGTGATGATTCTGCGCAAGACCCAGCCAAATCGGCCAAGGCCGTATCGAATCTGGTTGTATCCGCTCCCGTGTTTGCTCGCGTTGACCGGTTGGATCGGCTTGTACGTTACGGCAAACCTCGTTTATATTGTTTTGGGCCTGGTCACACTTGCGATCGGCATTGTGGCATTCTTGCTTTGGTCATGGCGCGCAAAGAGTTGGCCGTTCGCGAAAGCGACGTGACGACGTTTCACTTCGCAAATGGAATGCGCGTGCCATCGGGGATAATCGCGCCACGCGGGATGACCACGATGCCGTCGCGGATGTAGTAGATGGCGTCCTCGTTGTCGGCGTGCTGGGTTTGAATGCCGGCGGCGTTGTCGATCACCACGCGCTTGCCGATGCGGCAATCCTTGTCGATGATCGCTTCCTTGATGAGCGATCCCGCGCCGATTCCGAGGTCGACTTTGCCCGTCAGGGCGTTCTTGGCCCGGTCCGCGTCCGATTCGATCTTGTCCGCTCCGATGATAACCGTGTCGAACACCTTGGTGTCCTGGCAAATCCGGCTGCGTACGCCGACGATGCTTCTCTTGATTTCGACGTCCTTCTGAATGACGCAGCCGTCGGCGATGCGAACCTTGTCCAGGCGCACCGTGCTTACACGCGACGGCGGCAGGTTTCGCGCCCGCGTGTAAATCACGCCCTCCGAACTGTGAAACTCGAATTTCGGTTTGTCTTCGCACAGTTGCAGGCTCACTTCGTGGTACGACCGGATCGTCCCAAGGTCTTCCCAGAAGCCGTCGAATACATGGGCGTGCACGTGCTTGTTCGTCACGATGTTCGGGAATATGTCCTTGCCAAAGTCGGTGGGCGGCTTGCCCTTATTGAGAGGCGCATTGAGAATCTGTTCGAGGAATCTGCGATTAAACACGTAGATGCCCATATTCGCGATGTACTCGCGGCCCTGGGCATTGATGCCGTGGTGCTGCAACCAGCCAGCCGGGAGCTGGTACGGGTCGGATTCGGCGTCGGTGTTCGGTTTCTCGATGAAGCTGGCAATTCGCCCGGCATCATTCACTTTGACGATGCCGAGCCCGGAGATCGCGCTTTTTTCAACGGGCAGCACGGCCACGGTAACATCGGCGCGGGCGTCGCGGTGCGTGCCGATCAGGTGCTCGAAGTTCATGCGGTACAACTGATCGCCGGAGAGAATCAACACCTCGTCGTATTCTTCCGGGACGTAGCGCATGTTTTGTCGCACCGCGTCGGCCGTGCCCTGATACCAGGTGTTGTCCTCGACGGTTTGCTGGGCCGCCAAAATCTCGACAAACCCGCGATCGAACATGTCGAACTTGTAGGTGTTGCCGATGTGTTGATTCAGGCTCTTGCTCATGAACTGCGTGACGACGTAGATGCGGTTGAGCCCGCTGTTGATGCAGTTGCTGATGGGAATGTCGATGAGGCGGTATTGGCCCGCGACGGGCATGGCCGGTTTGCTGCGGGCCTTGGTCAGCGGAAATAAGCGCGTGCCCCGGCCCCCGCCCAAAATCACGCACAGCACACCGCTCATCATGGCTTTGCCCCTATTCGCCCGCTGATTAATTCGGCCTGTTCCGTGCAATCGCTGAGCGCGACGCCCCGGTAAGCATTGCCGGTAAGGATCAATCCGGGATGCCGGGCGGCACGCGCTTCGATGCGGGCCACGCGCTCTTGATGCCCCACATGATATTGCGGAATCGCCCGATCCCAGCGGATGATCCGGTGAAAAATTGGCTCGGCGCTGACACCCAGCGCGACTCGAAATTCAGCCCGCACCGCGGCCAGGAGTTTCGCGTCGTCCCAATCCAGAATCTCCGCCCGGTTCCAGCCGCCGCAGAGCGCTCGCCAGAGCACGCAACCTTCGGGCGCTCGCCCCGGATAGATCGAAGAGCACCATTGCACGCCGAGCAAATCGCGTCGCGTTCGTTGCGGTGCGATGTAACCGAAGCCCGCCGGCACTTGCGGCGTATCGCTTTGCCGATATCCAACCGCCACGACCGCGATGCGATTGTAAGCGATCCCGGCGATGTCCGCCGCAAGTTGCGGGTCGAGATCGGCCAAGATTGCCGCCTGCTCATACGCCGGACAGGCCAGAACGACGCTGTCGGCCGGCCAAGAGTCATTCCCATCGCCGCA
>JBGQCZ010000511.1:0-4654 GCA_041495645.1 Gemmataceae bacterium
AGAATTGAACCACAAAGACACGAAGACACAAAGAAGTAAGTCCGATGGTTTTCTTCTTTGTGTCTTCGTGTCTTTGTGGTTCAATCTCTTCTCTTATTCAACCGCTGAAACCTCATCAAACAAACCGCGAGTCGGCCTCTGGAACTCCTGCCTCACCGCCGTCACAATCCGGGCGCAAGCCTCGGCGTCGGAACCGGCGTCGTGGTGCTTGAGCGATAAACCCAGATGGGCGCACACATCCGGCAACTTGGTGGGGAACAACTTCCAGGCTTTGCGGGCCAACTGCATCGTGCACAGGAAGCGCTGTGGCGGCATGGAAACCTGCGCCGTCTGGCAGCAGGCCAGCAGCACGAAGCGATCGAACATGGCGTTATGGGCCGCGAGGAATTTCGCGCCTGCCAACAGCGGCTGCAATTCCGGCCAAAGTTCGGCAAAGGTGGGCTGATTGGCGACGTCGTTCCAAGTAATTCCGTGGACGCGCGTATTGGTGAACCAGTTTCGTGGCGGGCGGATCAGGCATACTTTGCGCTCGACGATCTCGGTATCTTCGACGCGAATCAGGCCCACGGCGCAGGCGCTGTCGTTGCCGTAATTGGCCGTCTCGAAATCGATCGCCACGAACGGACCATCGGGAACCAGCTTCTTTTTTCTTTTCTGCAACGCCTCCATGGCTCACTTTCCTTTGTTCCAATAGATGCGCAAGTTTCCGGTTTGCCGGCCGACGGCGATGATATCCACCTTGCCGTCGCCGTCGAGGTCCGCGGCCGTGAGGTCCTCGACCGCCACCCCGCCGTTGTCCACAACCTGCCGTTCCCATTTCTCGCCCTTGCCGTCAGTGCATTTGTAGACGCGCACACCGCGGCGAGTTTTGAACTTGTCGTTGGCGGCGGGATCGTCGCGCACGCCGATGACGAGTTCATCGATGCCGTTGCCATCCAAGTCGGCGCACCACACGCCGTGGCCCCAGCGCAGTTCCTCGTCGATGACGAATCGCTTCTGCATGCCTTTCTCGTCCTGCTCTTCAGTGTAAACAACTACTTGGTTGCCGTGCCACGGCTCGATGGTGGCGACGTAATTGCGGCCATTTTTCAGCTTGCCCACCTTGATTTCGCTGGCGCCGCGATTGCCTTTCTGGTTGGCCTGATTACCCGAACCGGCATGTCGGCCGATCCAACGGCCGTTGTCGTTCGCCAGCGCCGTCACGCCCTCGTAACTGGCGCACCAGATGACCGGCTTCCCGGACCCGTCCATCGTGGGCCAAAAGTTGTGCACGACGTGCAAGGAGTCGCTCAAGACTTCCGGTTTCCACGGTCCCTTGATCGGATCCTTCGGAATCGGATACGCAAGGATGCGCACGGGCCGGCCGTCCATCCAGTTGTTTTTCTGCGAGCTCTCTCGTCCCATCAGCGGGGCGAGCACGATCCACTTGTTGCCGTCGCCATAAAGATCGGCCGCTCGAACCCGATGCACGGTTGGCTCCTCGCCGATCGCGTGCATCGTCCATTCCTCGTCGAGCGTCTTGCCGCGCTTCAGCCATTGCAGCGTGCCGCCGGACTTGGTGTTGAACGGCGCCCAATCGGCTCCAATGACGATATCCAACTTTCCGTCGCCGTCGATGTCGAGAACGGCGAGGCAAACATTGTCGGGCCGGGTTTTCCCTTGCAGAATCGTCCGCATTTTCCAAGTCGGGTTTTCGTACCAGACCACGCGGTGCTTATCGACGACGATGATGTCCGGCTTGCCGTCGCCGTTGATGTCGGCCACCGCCACGGCGTAACCAATCGTCAGGTCCTTGGCGATCTCTTGCATTTCGAAGCGAACGATCGGGGAATCGGCGCAAACCGTGCCGACTAGCAAGAAAGCGGCGACGGCGGCGAATGAATAGAGTCGGGGCATCGCGGTCACCAGAGTAATGGTTGGCGGATTCTTCGCTTGCTTGCGCTTCAGGCTTGTGTGAAGAAACCCATACAAGCCTGAAGCGCAAGCGAAGAATCAGTTTAACAAGGCGATGCCATATTCGCCACGGATTCATTGAAGTGGGGGCTTGATCCGAGCCGCGCCGCAACGGACAATGATGAGTCGGTAATCGTTCGGCGGAAGTGGAACTCCCCCGGTCAATGAGGACGCGCATGTCCATTCGAAATTCCCAACGATCCACTCGCGAGTTTCTGCTGCTGATCGTTTCTCTGGTTGTCGTGGGCGGAATCTGCGTGCCGATTTATCAGTGGTCGCGCACGTCCGAGCAACAGATCGACCCCAACAACAAATGGTCGCCGGAGCGCTTCGGCCGGCTTTTGATTGGGCCGGAACAAATCGCCTGTTACTGCTTCTTCACCTGGGCCTGTCTGATTCTGGTGCGGCGCGAACTGGAAGTGCGCCGGCAGCGGCGAGCCTTTGGGCTCGAACTGTTGCCGACCGAAGAGGGCGCCCGCATTCTTCCCGAAGACGCCCGGCCGCTTCTGCGCAAACTCGATCAATACACGGCCCACCGCGGCCCGCTCATCCTCGCCAATATGGTGCGCATGGCGCTCGGTAAATACGCCATCAGCAAATCGGCCCCGGACGTGGGCGAAGTCGTGCGCACGCAAGCCGAAGTCGAACTCGGCCGCATGGTGTCCAGCATGAACATCGTGCAGTATCTGCTGTGGGCCATTCCCGCCATTGGATTCATCGGCACGGTGCGCGGGTTGGCCGGCAGCTTTACCATGGCGGCTTCCGATGAACAAAACGTCGAACTCTTCATGAAGGAAGCCTCGCACCATTTGAATTTCGCCTTCGATTGCACTCTGGTGGCTCTGGCGCTTAGCGTGATCGCCATGTTCCTGCTGCACACCGTGCAGCGCGATGAAGAGGGTCTGGTGATCGACTGCCAGCAGTATTGCCAGGAGCATTTGCTGCTGCGGCTGTACGATCCACAACCGGAACCAGCGTACCAATGACCAAATCCCAATGAGCCACCAATGACCAATGGTGGAGAGTTGGTGGCTCATTGGTCATTGGTGGTTCATTGAGAATTGGGCTTGGTGGTTCATTCGAAATTGAGGGGTTCCAATGGGTTGGGTCAGATGGTCGCGCAAAGGAAGCGAACCGTTCCAGGTGGGCGCGGGGACGGTAGGCGCGGACTTGAACGCCACGCGGCTGCGGGCCATGTCGTGCGCGACGGGCCAGCCGCCGAAGGCGATTCCGCTCGACGACCCGTTCGAGGATTTGCCCTTGGCCGTGAGTCTGGAGCGGCGTCCGCCGGAACTCGGCCGCGCCGCCCATGCCTTGGAGCGCAAGACCCCGCATCTCACTTGCTTCGGCTTTCTCAACGAGATTAATCAACCGCGGCGCTGGGAAATCGGCCGTCGCAGTGTCGACGCGGCCGATTTGCTCGCACTGGTCTTCGAGCGATTTCGCGCCGTCTGCCCGAAGCCCGACAATTTCACGCTGGCTTTGCCCGTCTATCTCAACACGCAGAAAGTGACGGCCCTGGCTAACGTGATCGACAAAGCCAAACTGTCGTTGCGCGGTTCGGTGCTGCTGCCGCTGGCACTGCTGGCCGCCGCCGATCCCAGCGAGCGCCGGCCGGCCTTCACTCTTATTGTGGACGTGGATGATCATGCTTTAACCGGTTCGCTGGTGCATTGCGAAGCCAACCAGGCCCGCTTGCTCGGCACGACCGTGCAGCCGCGGCTCAATCTCCGCGCCTGGAAGGACCGCATCTTGAACTCGCTGGCCGATCGCTGTGTGCGCGTCTGTCGCCGCGATCCTCGCGATTCCGCCGTCGCTGAACAAGCCTTGTTCGAACAACTCGACGACGCGCTCGACCGGCTGCGGGACGGACAAAAAGTCGATCTGACCGTTCGCTCCACGCATTGGTATCAAAACCTGATTTTGCAGCCCGACGATTTCGACGGTTACTGCGCGCCGATGGCCCGGCAAACGGTGGCGGCGTTGCAGGAATTGCTGCAAGCGCATTCACCGGAACCGCCTCAAGCCGTGTGGCTCACGCATGCCGCCGGCCGGCTGCCGGGACTGGCCGCCGCCCTGCACTCCCATATGGCCGAGCGCACCGGCGTCGCCGTGTTGCCCGCCGATGCCGGCGCCCGCGCCGCCGTGGCCCTGGCCGCCCGCTGGGCACGCGACGAATTGCCACGCACGCATCTGGACGCCGTCGTGCTTCTGCCCGAAGGACCGGCACGGGAGCAATCGCGCCCGGCTTTCCGCGAAAACAACGGAGCCGCGACGTATCGGGGCTTTCGCATTGGACCGTAGGAATCAAACTCAATACCGCGCTTGACTTTATTCAGGACGAGCTATGCGCACCAAACATCGCATCCCAACGCTGTTCACCCTGTCCATGCTGGACGTGTTCTGCTGCGCGCTGGGCTGCGTCATTCTCCTATGGTTGTGGAACGACCGGCTGGCCAAGTCGCGTGCGAAGGCGGCAGGCGAGACCTACAGGGACTTGAGTTCCACGCGCGATGAGTTGGCTAAGGCGCGAACGCTGCTGGTCAGCATGAAAGGCGACTTGGCCTCCGCGCAGAGCACGATCGCTTCGTTGACGCACGACCTCGATGCGGCCGCGCGCGATCTGACGGGTGCCCGCAAAGACCTGGCGGATCGACTGGCTGAATTGACTAACGCCCACGCGCGGGCCACCGATCTCAAC